>NZ_CBDRFA010000039.1:0-72214 GCF_965343085.1 Nocardiopsis synnemataformans
CAGGCGCGGGTGAGCTCGCGCACGACCGTCATGTCGTCGAAGGGGATGAGGTCGCCGCCGACGCTCTGGTGGGTCTCGCTGCCCTTGCCCGCGACCAGGACGACGTCGCCCGGCTCGGCCGAGGACAGGGCGAGGGCGATGGCGCCGCGCCGGTCGCCCACCCGTGCGAAGGGTGTGCCGACCGCCTCGATGCCCGGGACGACCTGGTCCATGATCGCCTCCGGGTCCTCGTACCGGGGATTGTCCGAGGTGAGGACGCACAGGTCGGAGTAGGTGGCCGCGATCTCACCCATCCGGGCGCGCTTGGTGGTGTCCCGGTCACCGCCGCAGCCGAAGACGGTGAGCACCCGGCGCGGGGCGAATCCGCGGATCGTGCACAGGACCTTGTCCAGCGAGTCGGACGAGTGTGCGTAGTCCACGATGACGGAGACCCCTTCGGGGGTGCCGAAGTGCTCGAACCGGCCCGGGATCTGCGGCATCCGGTCGAGGGCGTCCACCAGTGCGCCCAGGTCGTGGCCCAGGACGTGGCAGGCCGCCACCGCGGCCAGCGCGTTGGACACCGAGAAGCGGCCCGGGACGGGGATCGCCGCCGGGTACTTGTGGCCGTCGTGGTGCAGGACGAACCGCGTTCCCGAGGCGTCGACGACCAGGTCGGTCGCCCGGTAGTCAGCGTCCGCGTCGACGGCGAAGGTGGTCACGGCGCCGGGCATCATGGCCGGGATCGCGGCGCCCACGGGATCGTCGGCGTTGACCACGGCGCGTCGGCACATGCCCTGGAACAGGAGCATCTTCGCCCTCGTGTAGCTCTCCATCGTGCCGTGGTCGTCCAGGTGGTCCTGGGTCAGGTTGGTGAAGATCCCGACGTCGACGAAGGAGCCGTCCACCCTGTGGTTGAGCAGTCCCATCGACGTCGCCTCCAGCACGACGCTGTCGCTGCCCCGGCCGCGCATACACGCCAGCAGGTACTGGAGGTCCGGTGACTCCGGCGTGCTCAGCACGGACCTCGGCATGGGGATCGGTTCGCCGCCGACCCGGGCCCCGGAGGTCCCGATGACCCCCACCCGGGCGCCCTCGGAGAGCGTCAGCAGCGACTCGTACATGGACGACACCGACGTCTTGCCGTTGGTGCCGGTGACGGCGACCACGTCCATGGCGCGTCCCGGTTCACCGTGGTAGCGCACCGAGACCAGTGCCGTCGCGATCCGCGCGTCCGGCACCCGGACCACGCACGCGCCGGTGTCCGTCGGCCGGTCCACGGCCGGAACCGAACCCTCGACGAGCACCGCGGCGGCCCCGCGGGCGAGCGCCTCCCCGAGTGCCTCGGGACCGCCCTCGCGGTGTCCGGGCAGGGCGATGTAGAGCGAACCGGGAGTCACACGGTCGATGTCCAGGCACGGCCCCGAGGTGATCGGTGCGTCCTGGTCTCCGTGCAGTACCTGGTGGTCGTGGCCGTACAGCAGTTCGCTCAGCTTCACGGGAGGTCCCTTCGGGAGTGGCGCGGCCGACGCCGTGGGCACGGCCGCACCCGCGGGCGCAGTCGACGGAGCCGACTGGCGTGGGGAGTGGTGCGGGACGGGGAGGGAGGCCCCGGTCCGGCCCGGCAGGGGGCTCGGGCGGAGGCGGAGAGGCGCGCGTTGCGCGCGGAGAGTGACGAGCCGCGGGACGCGGGAGGTCGCGGGCGCGACCGCCTCCGGGGGCGGCCGGAACTACGTGGAGAGGTCGCTAACCGTGGCCGTGCAGGGCCGTGAGGCCGGTGCGGGGCGTCGCCGGGAGGACGGAGGTCGACAGGCTGACGGTCGAGAAGGTCGCGGCGGCCGAGCCCAGGACGAGGGCGGTCCGGAACGGACCCTGCTCCACCGCGCGCGTATCGGCCATGACTGGAGTGTACGCGCCGGACCGCGTACACGGGCTCGGGTGCGGGCGTGAGCGCAGGGCCGGGGCGCCTCAGTCGAGTGCGCCGGGGCAGGTGAGCCCGGGTTCGGGCACCTCGCCGGTGAGCAGGTAGGCGTCCACCGCGTCGTCCACGCACGGGCTGCGGCCCGTGCCGTAGACGGTGTGCCCCGCGCCCTCGTAGGTGACCAGGGTGGCGGTCTCCATCCGTTCGGCCAGGTCCTCGGCCCAGGAGTAGGGGGTGGCGGGGTCGCCGACGGCGCCCACGACCACGACCGGCGGCGCGTCCGGCGCGGTGGCCGTGGGGACCTCTCCCGTCTCGGGCCAGTACGCGCACGGCAGGTGGTCCCACACCGGGTCGGGTCCGAACAACGGGGCGAGGTCGGCCGCCTCGTCGGCGGCGTCGCGGTAGGCCTGCACGGTCACCGGGTCGGCGCGGTCGGCGCAGTTCACGGCGGTGAACACCGCGCTCGCGTCCTGGTGCTCCGTTCCCGGCGCGACCTCGCCGGAGCCCGCGCGCGCGTACGCGCCGAAGGTGTGGTCGTAGAGCCTCCCGAGGTGGCGCCCGGTCCCCTCGGCGTCGTCCTCGGATAGGGCGGTGAACAGGTCGGCGAGCAGGTCCCAGCCGTCCTCGCGGTACAGCTCCATGACGACCATGATCATCAGTGTGCGGCCGTCCACCGGAACCCCCTCGGCCTCGGCGGGGTCGCGGTCGAGGCCGCGCAGAAGGGCGGCCGCCCGGGCGTCGGCCTCGCTGAGGGTTCCCGATCCGCCGGAGCCGGGTGCGCGGTCCGCTCCGGCGAACGGGCAGGCCGCGTCCCGGGCGCAGTGGGCCACGAACGTGTTCCAGGTGCTCTGGAGGGCGGCCACCTGGTCGACGGCGGCCCGCGCGTTGGAGGTTCCGGTCGCCACGGCGCCGTCCAGGACCACCGCCCGGACGCGGTCGGGATACAGGTGGGCGTAGAGGGCGCCGAGGTGGGCGCCGTAGGAGTGGCCGACGAAGTTCAGCCGCTCCTCGCCCAGGGCGTCGCGGACGATGTCGAGGTCGCGGGCGACGTGGACGGTGCCGAGGCGGGTCAGGAACTCCTCCCCCACGGACTCCGCGCAGGCCCGGGCGTACCTGCGGGCGGCGTCCTCCAGGGGTTGGAGCTCGGCTGCGCCCAGGTCGCCGGGGTCGGTACCGGCCACGTCCTGGCGCGCCTCGACCAGGGCGTACCGGTCCCCGCAGGCGAAGCCGCCGCTGCCTCCGACTCCGCGCGGGTCGAAGGAGACGAGGTCGAAGGCGGCGCGGACGTCGTCGCCGAACAGGGGCGAGTCCAGGGCTCGGACTCCGGAGGCGCCGGGGCCGCCCGGGTTGACGACCAGGGAGCCCAGGCGCTCCTCCGGCGGGCCGCTGGCGGGGGCGCGGACCAGGGCGATGTCGAGGGTCCTCCCGCCGGGCTCGTCGTGGTCGAGGGGAACCGTGACCGTGCCGCACTCCAGGCTCTCCAGCCACTCCGAGTCGGGTTTCCGGTCGGCGGGGCCGGTGGCGCGCGCGGCCGGTTCGGTCTCGCGTGCGGTGGGTGGGGCTTCCCGCGCGGAGGGGTCGCTGTTCCCGTCTGCCGGTTCGGCGGTCTCCGCGTTCCCGTGGCAGGGCCGCCAGGCGACGTCCTGCCCGAGGAAGGGGTCGTCGGCGAAAGGAGAGCAGGCGGCGACCAGCACCATCGCCATGAGCCCACCGAGTCCGGGGGCACGTACCCCGCACCGCACCGCTGACTCCGTTCCCGCGTCCCGGTCCGCCTGCCCTCCCATCCTGCCCGGAAGGGGTGCGTGCAACCTCCGGAACAGGTTCGCCGACGTGCAAAAAGACGGCCAGGCCGAACGCCCGGGGCGGCGCTGTCGGCGTGTCAGAGCAGGCTGACGTCGGTGTCCAACAGCGCGGGCAGGGCGCCGGGGGAGGCGACCGCCACCAGGGGGCGCAGAGGGTCGCCGAACGCGATCCGTCCGGGCTCCCCGTCCAGTGACGGGTCCGCGTGGGCGATCCAGTCCACCAGTTCGACCGCGCGGCTGACGTCGCCTCCCGGCCGGGTCAGGGCGACCACCGTCCCCGCCACGTCGCAGCGCGTGCTGAGGTGGGCGGTGGCGGCGAACACGCTCTGCGCCCACGCGCCCCGGCCCACCTCGCGCGCCTCCCCGCCGGGGTCGCGGCGCCGCCGCCAGCCGGGCGCGGTCAGGCCCACCGCCCGGTCCTCGAAGGTGAGCACCAGGCTGGACCGCTCCTGGGCGGTCAGGCACTCCTCGGGGTCGGTGAGGGAGGAGTCCATCCACACCTGGACCGGGCCGCTGGCCGCGCGTACGAGTGCGGTGCGGGCGGCGTCGAGCAGGGCGGTGTCCACCTGGGTGCGGGCCGCCCGGCAGGCGTTCCCGGTCAGCGAACCGTCCCCGTTCCCGTCTCCCGCACCGTCGCAGGGCATCGGCGTGTACCCGGGCAGGACCAGGTGCCAGTCGACGCTGGCGCGGCCCCGCAGGGGCAGCTCGCCGTGGGTCAGGCAGACCACGGTCCGCCTGCGCGCCAGCTGGTAGGTGGCGCAGGCGCCCGTCCGGCGGGCGGCCAGGGCCAGTCCCAGGCTCATCGCCTTGGTGCCGGTCGTGATGTCGGCGACGACCGGGGGCGGCGGGTCGGCCCGCTGCTCGCGCACGATCCAGCCGTGGGCGGCGGCGGCGACCGCGTCGGCGTCGAACCCGTCCACGGGGTCGGGGGTGAAGCGGACCCGGTCGCGGTATCCGGCCTCCTTGAGCAGGGCGGCGTCGGCGGGCGGGGCTTCGGGGTGCTCGGCGGCGTGCAGGGTCCGTGCGGCGGACTCGCGCATCCGGTCGCGCACGCTCTGCCTGGAGGACAGGACCAGGGCGCGGGCGGGCCGGTGGGCGTGCACGGCGGTGAGGGTGCCCAGGCGGCTGCCGCCCAGGGAGGTGACCAGGACGGGCCCGTCCCCGGGCACGGGATGGCATTCGGGCGGCGGGGGATCGGCGGCCTCCGGCGGTGCGGGGAGGGAGCCGGAGGCCGGGGCTCCGTTCGGGCCAGGTCCTGGTGTCGGGCCGGGCGTTCGGACCGGTTCCGGGCCGCCCGTGCCGGAGGAGGCCAGGCCCGGGAAGAAGGCCCCGCGGATGTCCTCGAACGACGTCAGCCGGGACAGCAGGTCCTCCAGGCTCCACACGTGCACGCTGCGGGCGGTCAGCGCCGGGTTGTAGGCGGTGACGCGCTCGCGCAGCCCGGGGACCGCGGGCCCGGAGTGGACGAACAGCACCTGGACGGCGGTGCCGAAGACCCGGCGGGCCTTGGCCACCGTCCACCCGGCCCGGGCGACGACGTCCTCGGGCCGGGTCTTGGCCTCCACGCACAGCACGCGGTGGCGGTGGCGCAGGACGGCGTCGAAGTCGGCGACGGAACCCCCGGGGTGGCGGGGGTCGGCGACCTGGCGTGCCCCGACGACCTCGGTGTCGGACCGGCGGCGCGTGTGGCGCAGCAGGTGGGACAGAACGCGGCCCTCGGCGACGACGCCGCGCCGTACGGCCGGGGACAGGTCGGGAAAGCGCGCCTGGAGGGCCTGGCGCCCGCCTTGGACGAAGAGGCGGACGGGTTCGGGGTCGCGGTCCTCCAACCAGTGGGCGCCGTGGATTCCGGCGAGGGTCCGCAGGTCGACACCGTCGCTGACCAGCGGACGCCCCGGATGGGAGCCGTCGGCGGTGCGCAGGCGGTCGTGGACCGCGTCCAGGTAGTGGCGCCAGCTGCGGGCGCGGGGGTGCCGGTCCGGCGGCAGGGCCCGCTCGTGCAGCAGGGCCGCGGCCACGCTCATCACCTTGGTGCCGCCGGTGTAGTCCAGGTACCAGGGTTCGCCGCCGTTGGCGCGGTGCAGGGCGGCCAGGGTGTCGGTGACCGGGCCGAAGTCGTGCGGGTCGGGCCCCACGCTCACCACGCTCACCGACTCGGGGGAGGTCAGGCGCTCCACGGCGGCGGCGACGCGCCGGGCCAGCGGCCGGGTGCCGTCGCTGGCGACCAGGGCCAGGTGGTCGGCGCGCAGGGTGAGCGAGGACAGCAGCGCGGGGGTGGGGTTCTGTCCGACGAGCACGACGGCGGCACGGGGGCTGTCCACGGCGTCCTGTTCCGGGAGGGGGCGTCGGACGACCACGCTATGCGGTGGGACTCCGTTTCTCCAGCGCCGGGGTTCGGCGGCGCCGCTTTCCGCCGATCACAGGTCAGGGACGCTCGCGTCACACCGGTAACACTTCCGGTCGGTCCTAGGCGCCCACCGCCTCCTCGGACACCGCCTCCGCGTCCCGCGGACGGGGGCCGAGCCGCACCGGGGCGCCGCTGACGACGAAGGAGCGGCAGGCGGTGACCACACCACTGCCGTCGCGCACGAGGTCGGAGGGCACCAGCAGGTCACGGCGTTCGGGGTGGGCGGAGACGACCACGGAGGAGACGATGAACCACACGCCCTCCTGCGGTTCGGGAAGGTTGGCCCGGGTGCGCTCCTCGGCCATCAGCGGAACCCCGGCGACCTCCAGGCCCACGGGAACGCGGACGGCCTCCACCCGGGCCGGTCGGGCCGACCTGGGCCAGCGCCGGATGACGCGCGACCTCTCGTCCACGACTGTCACCACATGCGGCGTCAGGTTGACCACCCGCATCCGGCGACCTCCGTTCCTCTCGCTTCCTCCGCCAGCCGGGCTGACCGCCAGGACCGGCGGCGCCGCGCCCTCACCGCAGTCTCTCGGACACAGCACGCACCCCCCGGGGGGAACATGCCGGACCGGAAAGCCCGTAAACACTGAGGCCATTGTTGCTGATATCCATTTTGTACTTGTTTATAGGAATTCATGTGGCTTGGTACGGGAGTCCAACAATTGACATTTCCCCCGCAGTGGGCCTAATTTGATAGGTGACCTCCCGTTGACGCGGGGGTGTCACCTGAGGTCTCGCGTTCTCTTACGCGCTTTCCCGGAGGGCTGGGGAAGCGACCCGGCCCCGGACCACCGGGGAGAAGAGTTCGTGAGCACGCACCACTGCTCCGCCTGGGAGTTGTTCGGCTCCACCGCCTTCCTGCGCACCTTCACGCGCGTCCTGGGGTGCGGGCCGTGCTCCGCGGACGGAACCGCGCAGGGCTGCTCGGGTCACTCCGAACAGTTCTGCGACTATGTCGACCTGTGCGCCGAGCACTGCCCGTGCCCGGTGCACGGAGGCGATCCCGAGGACGTCGTCGCCGTGCGCATGCGCCGCGCCGTGCCCGACGGCACCGCCGTCGACCGCACCGCCGCGCACCGGCTGCGCGACGCCCTGGACGACGTGCGCCGGGACCGCTCCTACAAGAACCTGCGCCGCGTCTACCCGCAGGCCTCCGCCGACGGCCGGGTGCGCTGCGCGTTCTCCGAGCGCCCGCGCCGCTGGGCGCAGCGCCGCGACGTGTCCCGGGTCGCCTCGGACGTGGTCGACCAGGAGGCGCTGGCCATGCTGGTGCTCACCGCGGGCTGGGGCAACCCCGCCGCCGACCTGCCCGAGGACGTGCACCCGGGCGAGGCGGTCTCCTTCACCGAGGACGGCAGCGCCGTGCCCGTCGCCGACCTGCGCGGACGCGCCCTGACCGCGGTCGGGGAACCGCCCATGGTCTCCACCGCCACCGGCGACTACCTGCTGCGCAAGCTGGCCGAACTGGCCTCCGGACGCGACGCCGACGCGGGCCGCACTCCCGACCAGCGGCGCCGCCTGCTGCTGCGCGGCCTGCTGCCCGGCATGAGCGGCGAGGACGTCGCCCGCAGGCTCACCGGCGTGCTGGGCCGGATGGCGGTGGACATGCCCGTCCACTTCCGGCTGGTGCAGCAGGCACGGGGACGGGCACGCAGCGCGCCCTACTCCCCCGTCCCCGACGCGCCCGAACCCGAGGAGGAGGCCTCGGAGCGGCGCGAGGTGCTGGGCGCGCGGGAGCGCGCCTGGCTGGAGCGCACCGCCCGGGAGCTGACGGAGCGGGCCCAGGCCGCGCGGGAGGACTTCGAGGCCGACCCCCAGAGCGCGCTCGACACCCTGCTGTGCGCGCTGCTGGAGGAGGAGCCCGCCCCGGCGCTGTGGTCGGGCGCCCAGGAGGAACCCGACCTGCGCGCGGACCTGCTGGAGGCGCTGGCCGAGGCCGTCGACGGCCGCCCGTGAGGGGACGCGCTCATCCGGCGTCGCGGAACCGTTGGGTGAGCGGGGGCAGCACCGGGTACTCGGCGAACTCACGCAGCGACATCACCGCGGTCGCCTCCCAGGGCAGGCGGCCGCGCCACCGGCTGGCCAGGCACACGTCCACCGCCTGGTCCACCTCCCGCCAGCGCTCCGGGGCGGGCTCACCCCGCAGGCGCCTGGCCGCCAGGGCGGCGCCGAACGCGTCCAGGAACCCCCGGACCCGCTCCGCCCCGGCGCGCACGACCCCGGCGCCCGGGTCCAGGGTCAGCGCGCGGGCGCGCCGGTCCACCAGGTACAGCTCCGGGCGCAGGTGGACGCTGCCCATGCCCAGCGACTTGCCCATACCGATCTTGTGCGCGTGCTCGGGGTCGGCGGGGTCGCCCCCGTCCACGGGGTTGTCCAGCAGCAGGGCGCGCAGCAGCGCACCGAGTTCGCCGTCGGTGAGGTTGGTGAAGGTGATGCGTGAGCGAAAGGTGAGGCCATCGCGGAGGGGAACGATGTCGCGCTGGGTGTCGCGGGGCGGTTCGGGCTGGGATCCCGGCGCCAGCACCGCCAGTCCCAGCTCCTCCTGGGTGCGGGCGTCATAGCGCACCGGTCCGCCCGGGGCGGCGCGGTGCCGGTGCAGGTAGACCTTGTACCCGCCCAGGCGCACCAGGCCCTCGTGCGACCACGTGATGATGTCGGGCCGGTCCCCCGAGGCGGCGTCGGGCCCCTGGACCAGGTAGTTGGCGAAGCAGCCGCGCTGGGGCGAGAGCAGTTGCACGCGCAGGGCCGCGCCGTCGGGGTAGTCCGGGTCGGGGTCGGTGCTCAGCGCGCTGCCGAAGGACACCCGGCCCTTGGACGCCCCCGCCTCGCCCGCGAAGGTGTCGGTGTCGCCGAACAGGGCGCGGCACACGTCCACCGTGCGGCCCGCCAGGGCGGCCCGCCCCGGGTCGCCGTGCTGGGGTCCCAGGACGGGCGCGGGCAGGGCCCGGCGGACCGGGTTGTCGTCGCTGACGGCGATGCGGTAGCCGCCGGAGCGGCCGAAGGAGACCACCGCCCCGGACGCGTCGAGGTCGAACCAGACCGGTTCGAGCCCGCGGCGGGGCAGGCCGCCGCCGCTGGCCCCGGCGACCGGTTCGCGCACGGGGTCGGCCGCGCCCGTGCCCAGGGTGTCGGGGAAGGCGGCGCGCTGGTAGCCGGTGACCTGCTCGGCCGACTCGAACAGCTCCACCATGGCGTCCGGGACGCGCAGGCGTCCGCCCAGTTCGGCGGGTCGGGGGAAGAGGTAGGCGTTGCGGCGCTCACCCGCGGCGACCCCGGTCAGGACCACCAGGGCCCGCAGCACCCCTCCCCCGCCCAGGTCGCGGGCGCCGTTGGCGCGGGCGTCGAGGTAGGCGCGGGCCTCCTCCTCGGTGGGTGCGACGGCGGCCACGCGCCGCTCCCCCGGCAGGTGGACGGCGTGCACCCACCGGTACTGGAGGCGCCCGTGCTGTTCGTGGGTGGTGGGGACGTAGGCGTTGCTCCTGGGCGGGTCGGGGAAGTCGTCGACGCCGAAGTCCCAGGTGCGCAGGCTCTCGCGCAGAACCGTGAAGGGCACCTTGAGGGCCTGGCCGGGCTCGCCCGACAGGGCGGTGGCGGGGACCTCGACCACGTACCAGCGCCCGTCGGGCGGCGAGTGGAACAGGAACCCCTGCTTGGTGCGCAGCCCGGACCGGCGCCTGCGGTAGTGGGAGTGCTGGTGGGCCATGACCCTGCGGGCGCGCGTGGACAGGGCGCTGTCGGCGCTGTCGGGGTCGATGCGCACGGGTGCGCGGAAGAACAGCATCGGGGTGTTGACCGGGCCGGTCTCGCCGCTGGTGAGCATGCGCACGGTGTTGCGGACCAGGCCGCGCAGGGTCGAGCCGGGGACGGCGGGCAGGTGGCGGTCGCCGTGCGGGAAGCGGGTGGAGGCGTTCACGCGCCCGCGTTCGAGGGTCTGGCCGACGAAGGTGGGGGTGAGCGTGGTCAGGGTCAGGTCGATCCACCCCGAATGGGCGCCCGTCACGGTGCGGTCGTGGCTGCGCAGCAGTGCGTCGGTGGGGTGGTCACCGTGCAGGTCGGCGGCGGGCATGGGAGTGTCGGCGATCCGGACCAGGCCGTAGGGCGCGGTGGCGTGGAACCGCCCCGCCCGCGGGCGCGGGGCGTCGCCGAACCGGGCGGCGATCTCACCGGGGTTCACCACGGCTTCCCCTCCCCCCGGATCTCGTCGCCGGTGCCCACGTCGAACTCCGGTCCGGTCGGCTTGACCCCCGTGCGCATCCCGGTGAGCCGGTGGAAGGCCACGCCCACCGCGCCGGTGGCGGGGTCCTGCGCCCAGTACTCGCGCACCGTCAGCCAGGTGCCCGTGCTCTCCAGAGCGGTCCCGCCGCCGGGCGCGGGGCGGAGGCGGCCGGAGAAGTCGGTCCACGCCACCGGGAGCACCGCCTGTGTGCCGGAGGGCTCCCGCGTCACCGACAGGGGACCCTCGCCGTCCAGGGTGCGGCTGTGGGAGGCGCCGTTCCAGCCCTGGAGGAGGAGGGAGCGGTCGCGCGGGCGCAACTCCTCCGGTAGGTCGCCGGGGGCGTCCGCGCTGATCCACCCGGCCTCGGCGCCCTCCCCGAGCCGGATCTGCGCGTGCGGGCCGAACACCAGGACCTCCAGGATCCGCCAGCGGTCGGCGTCGGGGCCGGGGGGTGGAGCCGACAGGTGGGCGGTGGGCGGCTGGTCCGAACGGCGCCACCGCGGTCCCGGGCAGGCTCCGGTGACGCGGCCGTCGCCGAGTTCGGCGAGCAGCCACTGCGGCTGGCCCGGTGCGCCGGGGACGTCCGGCGTCCCGGTGTCGAGCAGGCGGCAGCGGACGCCGCGGACGAAGACGTCGTCGAGGACTCCGCCGACCTGGGCGGCGGTCAGGCGGCGCACGGCCAGGCCGTGCGGGCGAGGGGGCTCGTGGTTCAACTGGGCTCCTCCGTCGTGGCTTCGGGGGCGAGCGCGGCGTGCAGGGCGGCCAGCCAGCCGCGCGCGGTGGCCGCGTCGGCGCTGGCGGGTGCGAACAGGGCGGTGACCAGGTCCACCGTGTCCGGCGGCCCTCCGCCCGCGGGGTGGGTGACCAGGAGGGCGCGGGTCGCGGTCAGGCGCCCGTTCCCGCTTCCGGCGCCCGCGCCGAGGGCGTCGAAGGGTACCGTGGCCAGCTCCCGCACGAGGAGGGCGAGCAGGCCGCGGACCGCGTCGTCGGGCTCGCGCACGTCCAGGACCGCCTCGGCGCTGCCGCCGCAGTGCAGGTCGGTGGTGAACAGGCGGCCGTCCACGGCGTCGCCGAAGAGGGAGTCCACGGTCAGCCGGGTGGTGGTCAGGGGCGCTCCGCCGGTGAGCACGGGGACGGTACGCAGCCGGATCCGGGAGGGGCGCGGAAGGCCGCGGCGGTCGGTGTCGGCACCCCACCAGTGGTCGTGCCAGTCGCGCCATCGGCGCGGTCCGGCGCCCAGGTGTTCGGCCGCGTCCCGGACCAGTCGGCCGCCGATCCTCTTGAACAGGGCGAACAGCGCGGTGTCGCCGAGGACCGGGGCGGGGTGGACGGCGGCCTTGTCCGGGTCGGTGACGGCGGGGCGGTGGCGGTGCGCCCGGTCCACCTCGCCCAGGCGTTCGGGGACGGGGACGTCGCCGACCATGAGCAGGCCGGGCCTGGGTTCGCGCGGCGGCGGGGCGGTGGGGTCGGGCTGCTCGGCGACGGCCAGGGTCAGGTGGAGTTCGGCGCGGTGGCGACGGTCGGGTCGGTGCGCGCGGGCGGTCGCGTGGGCGGCGGTGGCCCCGCGCCCGCGGGCGCGCAGGGCCTCGGTCAGGGCGGTGGCCAGGTCGGCGGGGGCGTCGGCGAGCGCGTCGGCACCCTCCTCCCAGCGCCGGGCCCAGGAGCGCGCGTGGTAGGCGAACCAGCCGCGCTCGTCGGTGAGGTCGTGGCGGCGCGCCGCCCAGTGGGTGGCGCGGACGGCGCCGTAGCCGCGGCCGGTGCGTCCGCCCACGCGGATGCCGGGGCCGGAACCGCCGGGCCCGGAGAGTCCGTCGCAGGCCAGGAGCAGCAGGGTGAGCAGGCGGGCCTCGTCGGCCGGCGCGGGGACGTGCAGGCGCAGGTGCGCGGTGAGCACGGTGCCCGCGGGCAGGATCTCCCACTGCCACGTGCGGCCCGGCTGGACGGTACCCGCGGCCGGGTCGACCCGGGTGCCGGTGCGGACCGCGACCGCGGTGTCCTCGGGGAGTTCGGCGCGGGCGTCGTCCACGTCCAGCGCGCTCGTGGCGGCCTCCTCCCCGCCCGGCGCGGCGTCGGACTCCGCCGAGCCCATGAGGGCGCGGACGCTGTCGGGGTCGCCCGTGCGGGCGGCGAGTTCGTGGCGCAACAGCCCGGCCAGGGTGGTGGCGCGCAGGCGGGGCGCGCCGGTGGCCGGGTCGCGGTCCACGTACAGGTCCACGTCGCTTCCGGCGGCGTGGCGGGGCGTGGCCCGGGCCGCCCCGACATGGGTGTCGGAGAGCAGGCACAGCCGCAGGGTGATCTCCCACAGCAGCCCGGGCGGGCCTGGCTCGCCGCTCACCCGGGGCCTCCCCCGCCAGGGCTTCCCCCGTCCTGCTCGGCGCGCGGCAGGCGGGCGGCCTCGGCCAGCCAGGAGGAGACCAGGGCCAGGGCGAGGCGGGCGGCGGCGCGGCGCTCCCAGTCGCGGGCGCGGGCGGAGAGGCCCTGGTCGCCGGGGGGCAGGCCGTCGGGCAGGGAGAGGTCCACGGCGGCGACGGCCCGGGCGTAGGCGGGGCCGTACACGGGATCGGGCCGGTTGTCCCGCCACCAGGCCTCGGCTCCGTCTGACAGGCCTCCCAGCCAGGACCGGACGGTGACGGGGCTGTCGCGGCCGGGGCGGGCCAGGCGGGCCCGGTCCAGGGCGCGCACGGCCCGGTCGTGCAGGACCTTGTGGGTGCCCGCGGTGCCCGCGGTGCCCGCAGTGCTCGTGTGTCCGGGGACGCGGCCGCAGACGGTGCGTTCGAGGGCGGCCAGGGCGTCCTCGGGGGTGGAGTGGGGATGGGTGACGACCTCGCGCAGGCGGCCCAACAGGCTGGGGGTGAGCGGGGCGAGCCAGCGGGCGGAGCCCCGGGCCAGGGCGCGGGCGTGGTCACGGACGGGCTGGGCGGCGGCGTTCCACAGGAGCGCGTCGTACAGGGCGCGCAGCTGGCCGTCCTCCTCCTGCGGGAAGGGTGCCACGGCGGGGACGGCGCGTCCGTCGGGGAGGGCGACGGTGCCCGGCGCGCGGCCCGCGAGGGGGGCGGCCAGCGGGGCGAGGGGTTCGGGGCCGGGAGGCGGCGGGGAGAGCAGGGTGAACTGGCCGTGGCCGTCCACGACCCGTTCGCCCAGGGGATGCGCCTCCAGGTCGCGGACCCGCTCGGTGTCCAGGTCGCGGTCCAGGATCAGGCGGACCACCGCGCCGGGGCGGGCGGCCCAGCGCTGGGCCATGGGGCCGTGGTAGCCGCGGTGGTAGGCGCCGACGAGCCCGGCCTCGGCGTGGCTGGCGAGGACGCGCGCGCGGGCGCCGGGCAGGCGCCGGGCCAGGAGGTCGAGCACTGCGGGCACCAGGTGCGCCGGGCGGTGCTGGCCGTCGTCCCCCACCAGCAGCGCCGGGGAGAGCAGGAGCAGGTCGAAGGGGGATCCGGCCGCCCAGGAGCGGGGGCCCGCGGGTTCGACGCGGTCGGGTGACAGGAGGCGGTCGGGGTCGGCGGGGGCCACGCGGACGCCGCCGTGGGCGCGGGTGCCGCCGGAGCCGAGGGTGAGGGTGCCGTCGGCCTCGGTGAGGAAGGCGGTGACGCGTTCGGCCAGCGCCCGCAGGGCGGCGTGGTCGGGGGCGCGCAGCTGCCATCGGGCCTCGAAGACCTGGCCGGGGTCGATGCTGGTGGTGAGGAAGGGGACGCCCCGGGGCGCGTCGCCGGTACGGGGGCGGCCGAGGTACTGCTCGGCGGTGGTGCGCACGGCGGCGCGCAGGGAACGGTCGGGGGTGAGGGGGTCGCGGACCGCGCGGTAGGGCGTGGCCGGGTCGGTGGGCCCGAAGGCGTCGACGGTGGTGTCGCCGTCCTTGCCCGGTGTGTACAGGTGGGCGGGGGCGGGGTGGGCGGCCCCGGCTTCCAGAAGGGGGTGGGCGGGGGCGAAGCGGACCTGTTCGCCACGGGCCACCCAGTCGTGGAGTTCGCGGTCGCGGCCCGCGCGCCGCAGCGCGGCGGCGAGCATACCGCGCTGGGCGCGGCCGCTGACGGAGTGCTCGGAGTCCACGCGCAGCGGGTCGAAGGAGGTGCGTACGGCCAGGGTGTCGGTCAGGACGTAGCGCAGCGGAAGGTAACCGCTCACCGCGAACTCGCTCACGTGCCTCCCTCCGTGTCCCGGTGCGGTCCTGTGCCGCGCCGTGGCGTCCGTGCCGACACCGGATCCGCGCCCGCGACGGTGTTCCCTGCCGGAGCGGCGGTGGGGCCGGGCATCGCCGTACCGGGGGAACGGGGTCTCATGGGGGTGTACCTTCCCGTTCCCGGCCGCCGTTCACGGGCGCGGCCAGGCGCAGGGTCACCGCGTGCGGGTCGCTCCCTCCGGTCCCGGCCAGGCGCACGTCCACCCGGCCCCGGCCGCGCGTGCCCCTCGACCCGATGCGGGTGGTGGCCAGGCAGGCGCGGGCCAGCAGCCGCCAGTGCTCCTCCCCCGGAGGGGAGGCCCAGGTCAGCGCGGCGGTGAGGGTCAGCCCCGGCAGGAGCGTCCGGTGCGTGCGCAGGCGGCCCGGCTCGGGCGCGCCGTCCGGGCCCACCGCGATGCCCGACTCCAGGGTCGTGTAGGCGTCGGTGACCGCGCGGCGCAGGGTGGAGCGCACAGGTTCGGCTCGACCGGCGAGCGCGCGGGCGACCGCGGCGCGTACCCCGTCGCCCAGGACGGCGTGGCCCACCCGCAGCATCCGGTCCGCGCCGTGTGAACTCCCCCGGCCGAAGACCTCGTCGCAGGCCCCGGCCAGGCCGGGCGCCACCGCCAGGGCGCTGACCGCTCCGGCGCGCAGCCGCGCGGCGAGGCGGTGTCGGGGCAGGTAGGGCAGGCCGTGCTCGTCGGTGACCACGTCGGTGTCGGCGCCCGTGCCGTCCGCGCTGGCGCCGACGAACAGCGCCGGAGAGGCCAGGTGCACGGTGACGCGGTCCGGGCGGCTCACCGGGACGCGCCCTGCGGGCGGACCGCCCGGGCACGCGGGCCGTCGCTTCCCGCCCGCCACTGGGGGTGGTGGGGTTCGAGGGCCGCCGCCAGCCCGGGGTCCAGGTGCAGGTCCATCACCTCGACCGCGTCGAGCAGACCGCCGGGCGTCCAACCGCGGGGCAGGTCGACGGGTCCGCCCGTCACGCGGGCGCGGCGGGCGAGTTCGGGCCCCGGATCGGCCCCCGACTCCAGCAGGGGGACCAGCGCGGAGACCAGCCAGCCCCGCCGCCGGGTGTCCCCGTCGGCGAGCAGGCTGCCCGGGGCGGTCGCGAACAGGTACCGGTCCAGGAATCGGGCGAACCCGGTTCCGGTCAGGGGCAGGCAGGTCCGCGGCACGGGTGCCTGGCGGGCCCGGTCCAGGCGGCGCAGCACCCGCCCGACACCGTCGAGGCGCGTCGTCCAGGCCACGGCGTGCTCGTCACCGGCCCCGGGTTCGGCCTCGGCGACGTGAAGGCGGTGCTGCTTGGCGCGGCGGCACATCGCCTCGCACAGGTCGTAGCCCAGCGACAGCGGGGCGCCGACCGGCTGCACCGCCACGCCCACCCCGACCGTGGGCACGAACGTGGTGTGCGCCGCACCGTCCGGCGCGACGACGGTGCGGCCGCCGCCGGGGCGGTCGCCGTGGGCCTCGGCGAGCGCGCGGTGCAGCCCCACCCGGGGGTCGCGGTCGTCGCCGACGCGCGCGGGGTCGGCGTCCAGCCAGTCGAGGGCGTAGCGCACCAGGCTGAGGGCGAGCCGGGCGTCGCACAGCACGGTCAGGTCGTCTCCGGCGACCACGACGGGGCGGACCGGCAGGGCCACGGGCCCGGGTGGCTCGTGGTGCAGGGTGATCGGCGCGGCGGCGCCGGTTCCCGGAATGACGGGGCGCCGACCGGGCCCGGCGTGGACGGTGGCCGCCACCGCGCGCACCAGGACGCGGGCCAGCCCCTCGGTGAGTCCGGCGATGCGGGTGGACAGGCGGCGCTGGGCGAAGGCGCCCGAACCCGGCACGGCCGGGTCCCCCGCGCGTTCGCGGTACTCGCCCAGGAGTGCGCCCAGGCCGTTGACGTCGATGTGGACGACCGCGACGCGGCTGAGGCCGCCGTGGTCGCGGCCCAGGCGGTCCACCTCCATCGGCAGGGTCAGGTCGGGGGCTCCGGCCGCGGTGGCGGCACCGGCCAACCAGGCGGAGCTGTGGGCGCGGTGCCAGCGGCGGCCGATCCCCCGGGCCCGGGCGACGTCGGCGGCCACCCGCTCGTGCACGTCGGCGTGGTCGTCCTGGGCGCGGCTGCTGTCCACCGACTCGGCTGGGCCGCCGCTGACCGAGCACACGGCGGTGATCCCGTACCCGTGGGCGGGGGTGTGCAGGGCCGACATGTGCCGCCGCGCCTCGCGCAGCCGCGCCGGAAGCAGGGCCAGCGCCTCGTCCACCCCCGCGGGGCGCCGTGTCCGACCGCCTCCGGACGATCGCGCGCCCCCCGGTGACGCGCCCGCGGCCTCACGCGGGTCCACGGCCCCCGGGCGGTCCGCCCCGGCGGCTGCCGTCGTGTCGGTGTGCTCCGCGGCGACGGTCACCGAACCCTCGGGCGCGTGTTCGGCCTCGGAGCCGTAGGCCACGTGCGCGACCACGGGGGTCAGGTCCGCGGCGCGGTCGCGCAGCCTGCGGGTGTAGCGGGCGGTGAACCCGCGCGCCGAGGCCGCGTCGGGGAAGACCGCGGTGAACGCCCCTCCGGCGTCGCGCAGCACCACGCAGCCCGGAGGCACGAGGTCGGCGATCCCGTGCTCGGCGTCGGAGGTGTCGGTGAGCTCCGCGACGAGGGCCGCGCGCCCCACCGCGTCCAGGATGCGCCGCCCGCTGTACACGTAGGCCTGGATGCCGCGCAGGTCGACACCGACCACCACACCGCTGGACGGTGTTCCCCCCGGTTCCGTCGGGGCACCGGGGGGCCGGTGCTGCTCGGGGGCGAAGGTCACCGTGTCGGGCTCCTCCATCGGCGGGACGTGCGGGGACGCGGCGCTACCGTGCGGCGCCTGCTGACCTCTCTCGGACGGTGCCGCACGGCACACACCAGTACCAAGCGATACCAGTCCGGGTCAACGGGGTCCTCCCCCGCCCCGGCACGACGCGCCCGATTCCGGGACGCGGCGCCGTCCGGCCGGGCGCGGCGGCCTCCTCCCCGTGGGCCCCTCACCCCGGGAGCGCGGCGCTGTCCGAGAGAGCTGAGTGCACGCACGCCCCGGTACGGAAGGTTCCCCGATGGCCCCGCACACGCACGAGACGACCGCGCCACCAGGACGCGACACGTCCGTCCCCGCCGCCGCGAGCGGCGCACCGCTCACCCCCCAGGACCTCGTGCCGCACCTGCGCGGCCTGGCCCGCGCCCTGCGCGACCGGGGCGCGGACCGGGCCGGGCGGGAGCGCGCCCCCTCACCGTGAGCGCACGTCGTCGGCTCCCACCCCCGTCCACGGGATGGGAGCCGACGGCCGGGCCGGACACCGGTGCGGCACCGGCCCCGGTCAGCGGAATCAGTCGAACAGGGCGCCCCCGAACTCCTCGGTCTCGGCGACGGCGTGCGCCCGGGTCTCACCCACGCGCTGCGGGGCGCGCCGGGGCACCCGGCGCGGGGTCCGCCGGGGGCGCTGGGCGGGCACCTGGGCGGACAGCTGGCCGCTGGTCACCGTGTCCACCCGCACGGATCCAAATCCCTGGGCGGTGTACTTGCCCACTCCGGTCAGCTCCAGCAGTTCCAGGAGGGTGGCGAAGGCGTCGGCGTGGCGGCGCTCGCCCCCGGCCAGGTCCAGCCTCAGCCCGCCGTGCCAGCCGAGCACGGTGCGGTTGTCGGCGTGCTGGTGCTCGGCCAGCCGCACCTCCTCGCCGGGCAGGGGTTCGCGGCGCACCAGGGCCAGCCCGCCGAACACCAGCTCCAGCCAGGGCTCGGCCAGGGCGGACCGCGCGAAGCGGGCCACCGCGCCCACGGCCCCGCTGCCGCCGACGATCCCGCCGCCCGAACGGTGCACGGCGCCGAAGAGGCGCCGCGGGGTGGGCCAGATGTGCGGAATGCGCTCACCGGCGGCATCACGGGTGGTCATGACGATGGGGGTCCGGCTGCGCACCGCGGCCGAGCGCACCGCGGACGGGCCGCGCGGCTCGGTGAGCATCTGGGTGTAGGTGCGGTCGAAGGTACGGGTGACCGAGAGGGGCACCAGTAGATGGTCACCGATCCGCTGGGGGTCGCCGACCAGTTCCTCCGGTACCAGTGGGGGCGGGGCGTCGTCGTCCAGCCAGGTGAGGGTCCAGTGGTGCAGCCGGTCGCCCAGGGGCGAGGGCCACCCGTTCATGGCCCACCGCTTGGCTGCCGTGTGCTCCTCCTGGGACTGGGGCCACCAGCGGTTGAGCAGTCCGTGGCAGTCCTCGGGCCGGATCGGCCGCGCCGTGTCCGCCAGATCCCGCAGGATCACGGTCCACCGCATCGGCACGGGCACCACCCCCTCACTCGGTCGCGGCGGCGGCAGGTGCGCGCCGCCGAGGACTCCTCTCGGACAGTGCCGAGCCCTCGGGACACGCGCGGCCCCGGTCCCGTGGCTCAGGCCTCGGTCATCTCCAGCAGGCGCAGCACGGTGCGCCAGTTGCGGCCCGTCACCGTCCCGTCGACGTGTCGGGCCACGAGGTCGGGGAGTCTGGCGTGTCTGAGCCCCAGTTCGTGGTGGGTGTAGACCTGGTCGCCCACCACCGCCATGCGCTCGCGCGGGCGGGCGGACAGGTCGAGCGCGGCCAGTCCCGCGGCGTCCACGGCACCGGAGCAGAACAGGACGAGGAACTTGGCGGGGTCGGGGACGGGGAGGGGGTTGGCCTCCACCGCGGCGCGCAACTGCCCGGCGGTGCGCACCACGGTCGGCACGTCGAGCCCGAGTCCGGCGTCGACGGCGCCTCGCACCCGCCGGGCCACGGCGTCGGGTCTGGTCCCCTCGGCGGTGAACACCGCGTTGCCGCTCTGGAGGTGGGTGGCCACGTCGCCGTAGCCGAGCCCGACGAGCAGGGAGCGCAGGTCGGCCATGGCGACGCGGCGGTGCGCGCCGAGGTTGATTCCGCGCAGCAGCGCGACGTACCTGGTCATGTCAGCCATTGTGCCGAGACGGCGAGGGGGCGCACAAGTGTTCGATCACGGCTGTGGACAACCCACCGCGACGCTGCCGACGGCGGGCCCGTCCGCCCCGCCCGCAGCGGGCGCGTCGGCCCTCCGGCCCGCCCCCGCGGGCACGTCGGCCCTCCGGTTTCCGGCACGTCCCCGCGGACCCCGGCGGGCGTCGCGGGTGCGTACGCTGGCACGCGTAGGCGCGGCTCCCTGGCCGCCGCGCAGACGTGAACCGCACCACGACCCCGGAGACGCCGTGCCGCGCCTGAGCCACACCTTCGACATCACCGCAGTGGACAGGGAGGTGGTCGAGCGGATCGTCGCCGCCCTGCACGAGGTCGCCAGGAGCTGCCGTTTCGACGGCCGCGGCTGGCTGCTGACCCCTGACGCGCAGGCCCAGGCACGCCTCGAGCAGCGGGCCGACGAACTCGGACTGCTCGACGGCGAGGAGGCCCGGCGGCTGCGCGAGGAGCAACGCCGCGCCGCCGAGGATCTGCGCGAGGGCGACGCCGACACACCCGCCGAGGCCGACGAGCTGGCCGTGGCGGCCAGCCAGCCCGCCCTCCAACTGCAAAGGGGGCGCCACCTCGCGCCCCGCAGCCACTACCTCATCGCCGAACTGTCCCCCGAGGGCGTCCCGCTCGACCCCGCCGACGACGAGGAGAAGGGCTGGAGCGGCACGGGCCTGACCCTCGTCTCCTGGGACGAGGCGGGCACCACCTCCGCCGAGTTCGCCATGCCCGACACCGTCGGCACGCAGGAGGACCCCGTGACGTGGGGGACCGTCACCCACGACGCCCCCGCCGGGCTGCTCACCTGGAAAGCACGGGTGCGGCTGCCCGGACGCGGCGCCTGGCTGCGGTCGGCCGAGGGCACCCTGGAGGTGGACACGGGCGCCTGGTACGAGGCCGCCGCGCGGGGCGGGGACACTCCCCCCGCCCGGGTGCGGGCCACGCACTCCCTGGCCGAGGTCACCGCCTGGCTGTCCCCCTCCGTCTCCGCCGACGGCCGCTGGGCCGTGGAGGCCGTGCTCGACGTGCGCGGCCGCGGCGTGTTCCGCCCGGTGGTGGCGGCGGCCTTCTGGGCGTTCACCGCCTCCTTCCGCAGGGAGGACAGGCGCAAAGCCCGACAGGGGGACGGGGAGCCGACCACGCGGGAGCTCCTGGACCGGACCGCCCGTGACTGGGACCGCGTCGCCCGCAACGCGCCCCGGATCCCGGAGCTGCTGCACGAGGCGGCCCGGGCCATGGCCGAGGCGCCCGACAGGGACTGACTCCCCCGCCCCGACCCGCCGCCCGGGCTCCCTCACCCGGGGTCCTTCACTCCGGTCCCGCCGCCCCGGCCCGTCCACCCGGAACCCCTCGCCCCGGAGCCACCGCTCAGTCCCGCTCGGCGCCCCACCCGGTCAGGGAGCGCACCTGCAGCTCGGTGAAGCGCGCTGTGTCGCGCTCCGGCGAGAGCAGGCTGCCCACGACCGCGCACGCGAAGCCGAACGGCACCGCCAGCATCGCCGGGTTCTCCATCGGGAAGAGCTGGATGTCGATCCAGGCGGGCAGCACCGACAGGTTCTCCCCCGTGACGGGGTCGGTCCTACCCGACATCACCGGGGACAGCAGCATGAGCAGCAGGGTGGCGGACAGCCCGCCGTAGACGCCCCACTCCACGCCCCTGGTGTTGAAGCGGCGCCAGAACATGGTGAGCACGATGACCGGCAGGTTGGCCGCGGCCGCGATGGCGAAGGCCAGCCCCACGAGGAAGGCCACGTTCATGTCCTGGGCCCGCACGGCCAGCGCGATGGCCACGGCGCCGATCAGGCAGGCGGAGAGACGCGCCACACCCACCTCCTGCGACTCGCGGGGCCTGCCCCACATGAGGACGTGGCCGAACAGGTCGTGCGCGATCGAGGAGGACGAGGCCAGGGTGAGACTGGCGATGACGGCGAGGATGGTGGCCAGCGCGACCGCCGAGATCAGCGCGAGCAGCACGGCCGCGCCCGCCGGACCGGCGGTCAGCCGCCCCACCTCCTCGGCGAGCATCGGCACCGCGGTGTTGCCCGAGGGGTCCATGGCAGCGATGCGTTCGGAACCGACCAGCGCCGCGGCGCCGAAGCCCAGGGCCAGCGTCATGAGGTAGAAGGCCCCGACCATGACGATCGTGCGGTTGACCGACGAGCGCGCCGCCCGGCCGTCGGGCACGGTGTAGAAGCGGATGAGGATGTGCGGCAGCGCTACCGTGCCCAGTACCAGGGCCAGCCCGAGGCTGATGAGGTCGAGCTTGTTGAACAGGGTCCGGGCGGGGTCGCCCGGCACCTCCACCCCGAAGCGCAGCCCCGGTTCCAGGAAGGCCTGTCCGTGCCCGCTGGCCTCGGCGGCCCCGCCGAGCAGGGCACGCGGGTCGAAGGAGAACAGCGCCAGCACCAGGGCGGTGAGCAGCCCGGTGGCGGCCAGCAGCGCGACCGCCTTGATGATCTGGAGCCAGGTGGCCGCCTTCATACCGCCGTACATGACGTAGACGATCATGAGCACGCCCACGAGCACGATCGCGCCGGTGCGGGCCTGCCCGGCGCTCATCCCCAGGAAGGTCCCGCCGTCGTGCAGGCCGAGCAGGACCGCGACCAGGGCTCCGGCGCCGACCATCTGCGCGACCAGGTAGAACACGCACACGGTGACGGTGGAGACGGTGCAGGCCAGGCGCACCCGCATCCGGCGCATGCGGAAGGCGGGCAGGTCGGCCATGGTGAAGCGGCCGGTGTTGCGCACCAGCTGGGCCATCGGCAGCACCAGCAGCCAGGCCACCAGGAAGCCGATGGAGTAGAGGAAGCCGTCGTAGCCCTGGAGGGAGATCATCCCGGCGATGCCCAGGAAGGAGGCCGCGGACAGGTAGTCGCCGGTCAGGGCGAGCCCGTTCTGGGCGCTGGAGAAGCCGCGCCCGCCCGCGTAGAAGTCGACCGCCCCCCGGGTGGTGCGCCTGGCGCGGACCGTGATGGCGAGGGTGACCAGGACGAACAGGGCGCACAGACCCACCGTCCAGGCGTGCGCGACGCCGAACTGGCCCCCCAGCGCGCTGCCCAGGGCGTCCAGGGGGTCGGCGGCCACGGCCGGGGCGGCCCCGGGCGGTTCCGTGACCGCCGCCACCCCGGCGGGCACCGGGGCGGTGCCGTCCCCCGTGACGGCACCGCCCGAGACCGCTGCGGCGGCGCTCATCGGCCCGCCGCCGTCCCGTCGGCGGCCTCCTCACCGCGGGCCTCCTCGCGGATCTCCCGCGCGAGGGGGTCCAGGGAGCGCTCGGAGAAACGGCCGAACGCCCAGGCGAGGGCGAACACCCACAGGAACTGCCCGATTCCCATGGCCAGCGCCACGTTCACCGAATCCGTGAGCGGCCTGCTCATGAAATCGCGGGCGTAGGCGGAGAGCAGAAGATAGGACAGGTAACTGACCAGGAATGCCGATACCAGCAGCCCCGACTGGAGCGCGAACCGCCTTCGGAGTTTCACGAAACGCGGGTCGACCGACACGCGCTCGCAGGCGCGCGTGCGTTCGGCCCGCGCGCGCCGGCGCTCCGCCGCGGACCGGGTTCCCCCCGGTCGCGGGCCCTCCCCCCGGACGCCGACACGCCCTCTGTGGACACCCTCCATGTACTCGACCACGGCCCTCCCCCTGCTCCCTCTCTCCGGACGCCGCTCCCCCACGGCGTCCGCCGTTCCCCGTGTGCGCGGCGCGGGCGCCGCCACGGGTCCGTCCGGATGGAACGGCCGAACGCGGCGCTTTCTCCCGGATGGGGCAATACCCTAGCGATGCACCCGGCGCCGTGTTCGCCAAACGCACAAATCGGTTCTCGACAATGGCGCGGAAGCGATTCGAGAAACAGACAAAGAACCGGAAGGCAAACACGCGGTGCCATAACGGCCACTCGATCGCGGCCCCTGTCCCGCCGGTGCGCGCGGCAGAACCCGCGCGCACCGGCGCCCGCGGACGCGGACGCGGCATCCGCGCGGACCCCCTGGTCACCCCGGGCACGCCCGTCGGAGGCGGGCGCACGCGCCCCCGAATCTTCGCTAGGCTTCGGGGCGACCCCGAACCCGTGACGGCACATCCGGCATGCAGCCGGTTTGCGCTTTCGTACAGGTGTATGATTAATGGGTCCGCTCTGTTCACGCGATACCGAAGGGAAATCCCCGCCGTGGTCACCGAGGTCTTCACGCTCAAGTACTGCGATCCCCACGCCGTCAGCGAGGAGAAGGTCGAGGCGACTGAGGTCATCCAGTTCGCCTGGGAGGGTGTCGTCCGCGAGGTCGACGCGTGCTCCGACTGCTTCAAGGAGCACGAGGCCCGTCTGGAGCCCCTCGTCGACTACTCGCGTCCGGTGAAGAAGCGCCGCGTCACCAAGAAGGCCGCGTCCTCCTCGTCCTCCGCGTCCGCTGAGGGCTCCGACGACTCCGACGACTCCGCGGACGGCGAGTCGAACTAGGTCGTGCTCCTTGGAGCATTTCGGGCTCGCGACCACCGGGCTGCCTCTCGCCGCGCCGATTTCGCTTGAAAAGCCAACCAGGCTGACCTGCGCGAACCGTCTTGCGAGAGATTGCCCGGACGGCCGCTCGCTGATCCGAAAGCCTCCGCGGAACACTCCCTAGCCCACGTTCCCGGGCGCGGACACCCGCTCCCGGGAACGGCCTCATCGCGTCAACCGCGAGCGGGGGCCGACGACACCCCCCAGTGATCGTCGGCCCCCGCGTCTGTGTGCGGCTCCGGGCGGGAGCCGCGTGCTCAGTCCTGGCCCGTGAGCCGCGCGAGTCGGCCGCCGAAGCGGTCCTCGACCGCCGTCCTGACACGCCGCAGGCTCACCGCGAACCTCTTCGGGGGACGTGGGGGCAGTGCCCCGCCGCCGCGGAACGACGCTGTACCGCGACGGCGGACACGCACCGACGTGACTCCAGTTTCGGTGCCGCGGATTTCGGGAAGGTTAGCCGTTCGTTGAGTTCGCGAGGACGTTGGATGACCCGCTCGTCACACCGTGCTCTCCGCCCTCAGGGACGCCCCGAGACCAGTTCCCCGTCCTTCCAGACCGCCGCGACCTGGGGGACCCCGGGCCGGTAGGCGAGGTAGAGGTGGTTGGGCGCGTCCAGCAGGACCAGGTCGGCGCGCGCGCCGGGGGCCAGGTGGCCGACGTCGGTGCGTCGCAGGGCCCGCGCTCCCCCCGCGGTGGCCGCCCACACCGCCTCGTCGGGGGTCATGCCCATGTCGCGGACCGCGACCGCGACGCAGAAGGCCAGACTGGAGGTGAAGCAGGAACCCGGGTTGCAGTCGCTGGCCAGGGCGACCAGGGCCCCGGCGTCCAGGAGCGCGCGGGCGTCCGGGTAGGGCTGGCGGGTGGAGAAGTCCACTCCGGGCAGCAGGGTGGCGACCGTGGGCTCGGGGCGCGCGGCCGCCTGGGCCAGGGCGTCCACGTCCCCGGGCTCCAGGTGCGTGCAGTGGTCGACCGAGGCGGCGCCCAGTTCGACCGCCAGGCGCACGCCCGGCCCCGGGCCCAGCTGGTTGCCGTGCACGCGGGGCAGCAGGCCGCGCGCCGCCCCGGCCGTCAGGACCCGGCGGGAGGCGTCCTCGTCGAAGGCGCCGCGCTCGCAGAAGACGTCGATCCACCGGGCATGCGGCGCGCAGGCGTCCAGCATGGGGCCCGTGACCAGGTCGACGTAGCCCTGGGGGTCGTCGGCGTACTCGGGGGCGACCACGTGCGCGCCCAGGAAGGTGACCTCGTCGGTGACGCGGGCGGCCACGGCAAGGCAGCGCTCCTCGTCGGCGACGGTGAGCCCGTAACCGGACTTGACCTCCAGGGTGGTGGTGCCCTGGGCGCGGACCTCGCGCGTCAGGCGCCGGGCGCCCGCGAGCAGGTCGGCGTCGGAGGCCTCGCGCGTGGCGGCAACGGTGGTACGGATCCCGCCCGCCGAGTAGGGCCGTCCGCTCATCCTGGCGGCGAACTCGCGGCTGCGGTCGCCCGCGAAGACGATGTGGGAGTGGCTGTCGACGAACCCGGGGATGACACAGCGCCCCGCGGCGTCGATCCGCGCGTCGGCGGCGGGCGCTTGGGAGCGCGGGCCCGACCAGGCCACCCGGCCGCCCTCGACGACCAGTGCCGCGTCCTGGACCTCGCCCACCGCACCCCGCCCCCGGGAGGGGTCGTTGGTGACCAGGGTGGCGATGTCGTCGATGACGATGCTCCGGGGCACGTCGCTCACGTGAGGACCTCCTTGATGGCCGTGTCGAGTTCGCGCGCGGTGTCGGGGACCAGGGTGTGGACCCCGTCGCGGACGGTCCAGCGCCCGTCGGCCATCACGTGCCGCACGTCGGCGGCGGTGGCGGCGAAGACGACGGCGTCGGCGGCCCGTGCGGGGTCGGCCCCGGCCAGGCGGATTCCGTCCAGGGGGACGTTGACCAGGTCGGCCCGCGCGCCGGGGACCAGGGCCCCCGCGTCGGGCGCCTCGCGCGGGGGTTCCCGTGGTTCTCCTCCGGGAGGCGGTGGATCTTCGGACGTACCGGAGAAGCCGGACCCGGGACTCATGCCCGGGACGATGATCCCCGGGTCGCGGGTCCAGCCCAGGCTGGCATGCCCGTGCGCGGTGGCGGCGCGCAGCAGCTCCCCGACGCCCAGGGTGCCGCGCCGGTGGGTGCGCAGGCGCTCGTGGAGTTCGACCGCCCTGGCCTCCTCGAACATGTCGGTCAGGGCGTGCTGGTCGGTGCCCAGGCTGAGCGGGGCGGGCAGCAGGTCGCCGGTGCGCGGCAGGCCGTCGGCCAGGTCGCGCTCGGTCGTGGGGCACAGGCACACGGTCGCGCCGGACGAGCGCACGGCCGCGACGTCGGCGTCGCTCAGGTGGGTGGCGTGCACCAGGCTCGTGCGCGCGGTGAGCGCGCCCGCGTCGGCGAGCACGGCCGTGGGGGTGCGGCCGTACGCGGCCAGGCAGGCGGCGTTCTCGGCGGGCTGCTCGGAGACGTGCACGTGCAGCACGGCGTCGCGCCCGGCGGCGAACGCGGCGACCTCGGGCAGCTGCGCGGCGGGGACGGCGCGCACCGAGTGGGCGGCCGCTCCCGTGCGCACGTGGCCGCCGTCGGGGGCGAAGGCGGCGGCACGCTCGGCCCAGGCGGCCGCGTCCCCGTCGCCGAAGCGCAGCTGGGGCCCGGTGAGCGGCCGGTGGACGCCGCGTTCGTCCAGTCCGCCGGACAGGTAGCACACGTCCAGCAGGGTGATCCGGATCCCCGCGTCGGCCGCCGCGGCCGCCAGGGCGTGGCCCATGGCGTTGGGGTCGTCGTAGCGGGCTCCGCCGGGAGCGTGGTGCAGGTAGTGGAACTCGCCCACGCAGGTGATCCCGGCCAGGGCCATCTCGGCGTAGACCGCCCTGGCGAGGCGGTGGTAGGTGTCGGGGTCCAGGTGTGCGGCCACCCGGTACATCGTCTCGCGCCAGGTCCAGAAGGACCCGCCACCGGTGTGGGTGCGCCCCCGCAGCGCCCTGTGGAAGGCGTGCGAGTGGGCGTTGGCGAGCCCGGGCAGGGTGAGCCCGGAGAGGGTCTCGGCGTCCGCGGGCGCACGCGTGTCCGACGTCACCGACGTGATCCGCCCGTCGGCCACCTCCCCGAGCACGCCGTGCTCGGGGGCGCCGTCCCCGGCACCGGTCCACGCCCACTCACACCACAGGCGGCGCACGTCCGGCACCGCCGCGCGCCCGCGCGCCCGGACCTCCGAGCGGGGCGGGGCGTCCTCCGCGCGCGTGCCGGACGCGGGCCCGCCCGAGGCGGACGCGGCGGGGGTGGACTCGGCGGGAGCGTCGCCGCCCGTGCGCAGGCCGCTCACCTCGGACGCGGCGGTCACCGGTCCCCCTCCCGGACGGGGCGGGCGAGCAGGTCCTGGAGCACGTCGGCCAGGGCGAGCACCCCGGCGTGGCAGTCCTCGGGGCGGGCCCACTCCTCGGGGGAGTGCGACACCCCGGTCGGGTTGCGCACGTACAGCATCGCGGTGGGCACGTGCGCGGCGAGCACCCCGGCGTCGTGTCCGGCCCCGGTCGGCAGCACCGGCACCCGGGGGCCGGGGGCGCGCTCGGCGACCACGGCGGCCAGGCGGTCGCGCAGACCGTGCGCGAACGACACGAGCGGGGTCAGGGACTCGTTGGCCGTCGCGCAGTCCACCCCGTGCTCGCGCGAGGCCCTCTCGGCGGCCTCGCGCACCCCGGCCACGACCGCGCCGAGCGCGGCCTCGTCAGCGGCGCGGGCGTCCAGCCAGGCGCTGACCAGGGACGGAATCGCGTTCGTGCCGTTGGGGCTGACCAGGGCCCTGGCGACGGTGGCGCGGGCACCGTGCTCCTCGGCCAGCGCGCGGGCCGCCAGGATCGTGTGCGCGAACGGCAGCATGGGGTCGCTGCGGTCGTCCAGGCGGGTGGTCCCCGCGTGGTCAGCGCGGCCGGTGAAGTCCATCCGCCAGCGCCCGTGCGGCCAGATCGCGCTGGCCACGCCCACCGGGTGGGCGGTCTCCTCCAGGGCGCGGCCCTGCTCCACGTGCAGCTCCACGAACACGTCCAGGTCCGCCAGCGCCGCGGGGTCGGCGCCGATCGCGTCGGGGTCGTGCCCTGCGGCCTCCATGGCCCGGGCCCAGGTGGTCCCGGAGGCGTCGGTGAGACCGCGCGCCCGCTCGGGGGAGATCTCCCCGACCGCCAGGCGGCTGCCCAGGCAGGGGACGCCGAACCGGCCGCCCTCCTCCTCGGCGAACACCGTGACGGCCAGCGGCCGGGCGGGGGACAGCCCGCGCCGCCGCAGCTCGTCCACGGCGGCCAGGGCGCTGGCCACCCCGAGGGGACCGTCGAAGGCCCCGCCGTCGGGAACCGAGTCCAAGTGGGAGCCGGTGGCCACCGCGCCCGGCCCGGGGGCGCCCCACCAGGCCCACAGGTTGCCGTTGCGGTCGGCGCGCACGTCCAGGCCCCGCGCGGCGGCGGCCTCGGTGAACCAGGCGCGGGCGTCGGCGTCGGCGCCGTTCCAGGCGTGGCGGCGGTAGCCGCCGCTGCCCGGATCGCGGCCCACGGGCGCCAGGTCGGCCCACAGACGGTCGAAGGCCCCGGAATCGGGGGCGGTGCGGTGGTCGCTCACCCGACCCTCCCGGAGGACGCCTCGGCCTTCAGGCCGGGGAGGAATCCGGGACATGGCTTATTCATACAGTCAACCCCTGTAACTTTGGGTGCATGCGGACGGCGTACAAGTGCCGGGCCTCCCCGGGCCCCCGCACAAGCGGCCCAGTTGGGCCGCACGTTCGGGTGCGTGCGCCTGGTGTGGAACAAAACCCTTACCGAACGCCACACCGCCTACCACGCCGAGGGCAGGAAGACCTCGTACAAGCAGACCGACGCGGCGCTGACCCAGTGGAAGAAAACCCAGGACCTGGCGTTCCTGGCCGAGGTGTCCTCTGCCCCGTTGCAGCAGACCCTGCGCCACCAACACAGCGCGTTCGCGAACTTCTTCGCCGGACGCGCCCTGGTGGTCATCGACCGGTGGTTTCCCTCCTCCAAGACCTGCTCGGCGTGCGGGCATCTGCTGGCCACGCTTTCCCTGGGCACCCGGCGTTGGACGTGCCCTGCCTGCCGCACCCGACACGATCGGGACGTCAACGCGGCCAAGAACACCCGTGCGGCTGGTCGAGCCGCAGCCCGGGAGACAGTCTCGGGTGATGCCTGCGGAGCTGGTGTCAGACGGCAGGGGTCCTCCCTTCCGCGGTCGGCGACGAAACAGGAAACCGCTGTTGCGAGACAGCCCGCGTGAGCGGGAGCGTCCCGTCAGGGACGGTCGGAACCCCCTCCTTCAGGAGAGGGAGAAAGCCAAAGGGTGTTTCCCCACGTCGGAACGGATGGTCGTGCGCGCGGCCGGGGTCCGCCGGAGCGCCCTCGGCGGGCGCCCCGGCGCGGTTCAGTCGCCCTCGCGCATCGGGACGCGGATGCCGTGCTCGCGTGCGACGCGCTCGGCCTCGTCGTACCCGGCGTCCACGTGGCGGATGACGCCCATGGCGGGGTCGTTGGTGAGCACCCGCTCCAGCTTGGCGGCGGCCAGGTCGGTGCCGTCGGCGACGCTGACCTGCCCGGCGTGCAGCGAGCGGCCCATGCCCACTCCCCCGCCGTGGTGGATGGACACCCACGAGGCACCGGAGGAGGTGTTGACCAGGGCGTTGAGCAGCGGCCAGTCGGCGATGGCGTCGGAGCCGTCCCTCATCCCCTCGGTCTCGCGGTAGGGGGAGGCCACCGAGCCGGTGTCCAGGTGGTCGCGGCCGATGGCCAGCGGCGCGGAGACCTCGCCGGAGGCCACCAGCTCGTTGAACCGCGCCCCGGCGGCGGCCCGCTCGCCCTGGCCGAGCCAGCAGATGCGGGCGGGCAGCCCCTGGAAGGCGACCCGCTCCCCCGCCATGCGGATCCACCGGGCCAGGTGCTCGTTGTCGGGGAACAGGTCCAGGACCGCCCGGTCGGTGCGGGCGATGTCGGCGGGGTCGCCGGACAGCGCCGCCCACCGGAACGGCCCCTTCCCCTCGCAGAACAGGGGCCGGATGTAGGCGGGGACGAACCCGGGGAAGTCGAAGGCGCGGGCGAAGCCGCCGCTGCGGGCCTCGTCGCGGATGGAGTTGCCGTAGTCGAAGACCTCGGCGCCCGCGTCCTGGAAGCCCACCATGGCCTCCACGTGCGCGGCCATGGACTCCCGGGCCCGGTCGGTGAACTCCTCGGGCCTGGCCGCGGCCAGGTCCCGCCAGTCCTCGAAGGCCACCCCGGCGGGCAGGTAGGAGAGGGGGTCGTGGGCGGAGGTCTGGTCGGTGACCACGTCGATCGGTGCGCCGCGCGAGAGCAGCTCGGGCAGGACCTCGGCGGCGTTGCCGAGCACCCCGACCGACAGCGGGCGGCGCTCGTCGCGCGCCCGCACGGCCAGTTCCAGGGCGTGGTCGAGGCTGTCGGCGCGCACGTCCAGGTAGCGGTGCTCGATGCGGCGTTCGATGCGGCTGGGGTCGCACTCGACCACGATCGCGACGCCGTCGTTCATGGTCACGGCCAGCGGCTGGGCGCCGCCCATGCCGCCGAGCCCGGCGGTGAGGGTGATGGTCCCGGCCAGAGTCCCCCCGCTGTGCCTGCCTGAACCGCTCAGTTTCGCCGCCACGGCGGCGAAGGTCTCGTAGGTGCCCTGGAGGATGCCCTGGGTGCCGATGTAGATCCACGAACCGGCGGTCATCTGCCCGTACATGGTCAGGCCCTGGGCCTCCAGGCGGCGGAACTCGGGCCAGTTCGCCCAGTCCCCCACCAGGTTGCTGTTGGCGATGAGCACGCGGGGCGCCCACTCGTGGGTGCGCATGACGCCGACCGGGCGGCCCGACTGCACCAGCAGGGTCTCGTCGCCCTCCAGCCCGCGCAGGGCCGTGGTGATGCGGTCGAAGCTGCGCCAGTCGCGCGCCGCCTTGCCCGTGCCGCCGTAGACCACCAGCTCCTCGGGGCGTTCGGCGACCTCGGGGTCGAGGTTGTTGTGGAACATGCGCAGGGCGGCCTCCTGCTGCCACCCCTTCGCGGACAGGGTGGTGCCTCGCGCGGCGCGGACGGTACGTGGACTGCTCACGCGGTCTCCTCGCGGTGTTCGGGTCGGTTCAGGCCAGGGGAACGACGGACTCGGCGGCCCCGACCACGGAGCCGTCGGTGATCAGGTCGGCGACGGCGGCGATCTCGGGGGCCAGGTGGCGGTCGGGGCCGGGGCCGGAGACCCTCTCCCGGACGGTGCGCAGCACGGCGCCGGTGGCGGGGCCGGGCTCCAGCGGCGAGCGCAGGTCCAGGGCGCGGGCGGCGGTGAGCAACTCCACCGCCAGCACGCTGGTCAGTCCGTCCACGGCGCGGCGCAGTTTGCGGGCGGCCGACCAGCCCATGGACACGTGGTCCTCCTGCATGGCCGAGCTGGGGATGGAGTCGACGCTGGCGGGCACGGCCAGGCGCTTGAGCTCGGAGACGACGGCGGCCTGCGTGTACTGGGCGATCATGTGCCCGGAGTCCACGCCGGGGTCGTCGGCCAGGAAGGCGGGCAGGCCGTGGGAGCGGGACACGTCGAGCATGCGGTCGGTGCGCCGCTCGGCGATGGAGGCGGTGTCGGCGACGGCGATGGCCAGGAAGTCGAGCACGTAGGCCACGGGCGCGCCGTGGAAGTTGCCGTTGGACTCCACCCGGCCGTCGTCCAGGACCACGGGGTTGTCGATGACGCTGTCGAGTTCGCGCCCGGCCACCAGCAGGGCGTGGGCGAGGGTGTCGCGGGCGGCGCCGGCCACCTGCGGGGCGCAGCGCAGCGAGTAGGCGTCCTGGACGCGGTTGCAGTCGGGGCCGCGGTGGGAGGCGACGATGGGCGAGGAGTCGAGCAGGGCGCGCAGGTTGGCCGCGGAGGCGGCCTGGCCGGGGTGGGGGCGCAGTCGCTGGAGTTCCTCGGCGAAGACGCGGTCGGTGCCCAGCAGCGCCTCGACGCTCATGGCGGCGGTGATGTCGGCGACCTTGAGCAGGCGCTCCAGGTCCATGCAGGCCAGCACGAGCATGCCGAGCATGCCGTCGGTGCCGTTGATCAGCGCCAGGCCCTCCTTGGCGCCCAGCTCCACCGGCCGGATCCCGGCCTCGTGCAGGGCGGTGTAGGCGGGCACGTCCCGACCGGCGGCGTCGCGGACCCGGCCCTCGCCCATCAGGGCCAGCGCCACGTGCGACAGCGGCGCCAGGTCACCGGAGCAGCCCAGGCTGCCGTACTCGTGCACGACCGGGGTGATCCGGGCGTTGAGCAGCGCGGCGAGGGTATCGGCGGTGGTGACCTCCACACCGGTGTTGCCCGAGGCCAGGGTGCGCAGGCGCAGCAGCATCAGGGCGCGGACGACCTCGTCCTCCACCTCGGGTCCGGTCCCGGCGGCGTGCGATCGGATGAGCGAACGCTGGAGGCGGGCCCGCAGGTCGGGAGCGATGTGGCGGGTGGCGAGCGCGCCGAAGCCGGTGCTGACCCCGTAGGCGGGAACCTCGCCGCGGGCGAGCGACTCGACCCGTTCGCGGCCGTGGTGGAGGGCCTTGCGGGCCTGCTCGGACAGGGTGACACGGGCGCCGTGGCGGGCCACGTCGAGGATCTGGGCCGGGGTGAGCGGCGCATCGCCGACGACGACGGAAGGGACTGCTGTGGACATGTCTCCCATTTGACCCCGGACGTGGCCCCTGGTGAAGGGCTGACACGAGGGTTCCGTCTGGGATCTCAGACAGCAGGGGCGCCTGCTCGCCGGTCTCCTGCCCGGCTAACGGATAATCCGCACCTCACACCGCAGTCCCGGAGCGGAAACCAGCCGGACATCCCCTGTCACAAGGGCACAGTCCAACGCCTCCGCCACAGCAACGTAAGCCGCGTCATACGCGGTGAGGTTGGAACGGAGCTCCCAGATCCTGTCCGCCACACCTCCGACGGGCTCCACGTGCGCGATGGCCTGCAAGCTGTAGAGCTTGCGTGCTGCTTCAGCGTCACTGACCGACACCTTCTTCCCGAGCACGAGTCCTCGCAGGGCATTGAGGAACTCCACCCGTTGGTGGTTGGGGGCGTACCACTCGCTGTCAGCACCCAGAACACGTCGCGCCATGGTCGTGGAACGCCCCGGCGCTCCAAGGTAGAGATCAATCAGGACGGACGTGTCGACAACGATCACACGGCACCGCTCTCACCATGAGCGTCCAACGCCTCGTCTCCACGAGCGGCTCGTACCGCCATGACGATCTCGTCCATGCTCAGGTTGGCCCCTGGCAAAGGGGTCTGCTCGACAATCTCCCGGTTGCGGACAAAACGCGCCTCGCGCTCCAGCAGGGTCAGCAGATAGGCCTGGAGCGACTTGCCCGACCGCTTGGCCTCAACGGTCAGAATCTCTCTGACCTCGTCCGGAACGTCCTTGACCTGAATAGCTCCCATGGAGCCATAGTAGCGCCAAAACCAACCAGATGAACGAAGAAAAACCGCCTCTTTGGCGCCAGACAGAAGTCTTGTTGGAGTTTTCCGGCCAGCACGTCATGCGAGACAATCAGGGTATGAGCCTCGTTCCGGCGGCCACCCGCGCGCTGCGGCTGCTGCGCTTCCTGGCGACCCGCCCCGGGCCGGTGTCGGCCTCGGCGATCGCCGCCGAGCTGGGCGTGCCCCGCTCCAGCGTGTACCAGCTGCTGGAGGCCATGGCGCGGGAGGGCTTCGTGACCCACCTGCCCGAGGAGCGCCGCTGGGGCCTGGGCGTGGCGGCCTTCGAGATCGGCTCGGCCTACCTGCGCCACGACGGCGTCGAGCGCCTGGCCCGCCCGCTGCTGCACCAGCTCACCGAGGCCACCGGCGCCACCGCCCACCTGGGGGTGTTGCACGGGGCCGACACCCTGTACCTGCTCAAGGAGCAGCCGCCGCACGCCCCCTCCCTGATCACCGGGGTGGGAGTGCGCCTGCCCGCGCACCTGACCGCGTCGGGGCGCTCCATGCTGGCCCGGCTGCCGCGCGCCCAGGTGCGCGCCCTGTACCCGGACGCGGCGGCCTTCACCACCCGCACCGGCCGGGGCCCGGCCTCGCCGGGCGAACTGCGCCGGGTGCTGGCCGAGGAGCAGCGCCAGGGCTGGTCGATCGAGGAGGGGCAGGTCACCGAGGGCTTCGTGTCGGTGGCGGCGGCGGCCTGTGACCACAACGGCCGCCCCGCCGCGGCGATCAGCCTGACGGTGCCCAGCGCGCGGCCGGTCACCCCGCAGGCGCTGGCCGGGCGGGTGCGCGACGCCGCGTCCGACCTGACCCGGCGCCTGGACGGCCGGACCTCACCGTAGCGGCGGGGTCCGCTCCACGACCGAGGGCAGCGGGGCCGTGCGCTCCACCATCCGCAGGATCTTCTCCTTGAGGTCGGCGGGCACCTGCACGTAGAACTGCGTGGGCGCGTCCACCGCCTCCAGGTCCAGGCTCTCGGCGGTCTCGGCCCAGCTGGGCAGCTCGGCGTCGGTGCGGTGGGTGTCCAGCACGAACTCGATGAAGTAGGTGAGCCTGCGCCCGCCGGTGTGCACCTCGCGGATGCGCCGGATCTCCGTCCAGGCGATGAACGTCCCCTCGCCGGGGAACCACCACTTGCGCTCCTGGAGGACCGTGACGCCGTCGCTGTCGGCGCTGATGCCCTGCCGGGTGATGCGCTGGGGCAGCCCGCGCAGCACGAACACGTTGCTCCCCGGGCCGACGAAGAGCATGACCAGGCCGGCGAAGGCCCACAGCGTCACCGAGCCGACCGTGCTCTCCTCGCGCAGCACGTGCCAGAGCATCGACCCCAGGACCACCAGGAACCCCACCGTCAGGGCGGCGGAGAAGTAGGCCGCGGCCATCCACATCCGCGTGTTGGGGCCGCGCAGGCTGACGTACCTGCGCAGGTGGGAGACACTTTCGGGCGTTCGGGTCAGGTCCGAGGGAACGCCTCGGGGGGCGGCGGGGGCGTCCGCGGGTTCGGGGGAGGCCATACCCACCATTCTCCCCACTCCGGCGGGTGCTCCGTGCGCCGGATCCTCCGTGGCCGTGGGGAGGTCGGCCAAAGCACGGGTGGGAGCGGCTGGGGAGCGCTAGAGTCCGGTCCATGAGGCCGAACACGAGCGAGTACGACACCGAACTGAGGTTGAACGGCGAGGTGATCGTCCTGGACGGGATGCCCTACCAGGGGCGCACCGTGCTTCCGGAGGGGCCGGACAGGTTCGCCTGCCTGGAGCGCTGGGCCAAGGGGGTGGCCGAGACCTTGGGGGAACCGGTGACCTGGCGCGCCGCGGAGAACGGGCGACTGGCCGGGCGCGGGACGGTGCAGCCCGGTCCCGGGGCTCAGAACCGCCGGGCGCTCTGAGCTCCGCACTTGGCGCACTGGAACTTGCGGTCGTCGCCGAGTATCCAGTCGTGGTCGCCGCCGGTGGGGCACGTAGACATCGACACCATCTCCTCACAGGGGCTGTCGGGGTGCGTGCCGATCACTCTATTTCCCAAGAACCACACCAGTCCCGAGAATGAGAAGTTCGCTCTCGTATTCACGTACGGCTGGGGCGTCGGCCCCGGACACGGGGCCCGGACACACGCGTGGGGCCCGTCGCGGTCGCGACGGGCCCCACGGAAGCCTGTGGGGGAAGGCCGACTAGTTCTGCCTGGCCCTCATGTGGGCCTCGACGGCGGCGCGGTCGGCGCGCAGCTTGGCCAGGGCCTCGTCGAGGATGAGCTTGCCCTCCTCCTCGCTGCGGCGCTCCTTCACGTACGCCAGGTGGGTCTTGTACGGCTCGGTGCGCGGCGGCGACGGGGGGTTCGCCTTGTCCTTGCCCGCGGGGAAGCCGCAGCGCGGGCAGTCCCACTCGTCGGGGACCAGCGCCTCGCTCGCGAAGCTGGGCACGACCTCGTGCAGGTTCGCGCAGTAGAACGGAACCCGGACGCGCGGAGCGGCCTCGCCCCGCTCGGCCTCGCCCATGGGACCGGCTCCGACACGGCTGCCACGAATGGCACTGCCACTACCCACGAAAAACTCCTTCGGCGAACTCGCTCACCGGTTCTCGGGCGAGCTTGACGGTGGACGGGGTGTGCCCGCGGGTCGCGGGCTACATGCCCCGGTTGATCAGCAGGCCGAGGATGACGATGGCGAGGATCCACACGACCCCGATCACGACGGTCATCCGGTCGAGGTTGCGCTCGACCACCGACGATCCGCCGAGCGAGGACGTGACGCCACCGCCGAACATGTCGGAGAGACCGCCGCCCTTGCCCTTGTGCATGAGCACCAGGAGGACCAGCAGCACGCTGAGAAGCATCACGAGGATGGACAGACCGAGGATCACACGCTCACCCGTAGCTCGACCCCGAAGCGGGGGGTATGGACCGACCCCCGTTTCCCGTGCGCACCAGCGGTGACGCCGGGCCGGTGCGGACACCTGGAAAGCAGGGGACCGGGGACAATTTCGGATTTTACCGTGCCCTTGGCAGCACGGGCGGGGAAACCGCGAGGCACGGAGAACCCCACAGCGAAGTCTAGCCCGACCCGGCGACCTGTCGGGCACCCCGCCCGTCACCATCGGGCATCGAAGCGTGACGGGCGGGGTCCGCGCGGCGGTTAGCGCTCGCCGAAGCGGATGATCCTCACGAACTCGTCGGCCTTGAGGCAGGCGCCGCCGACCAGGGCGCCGTCGACGTCGTCCTTGGCCATGATGCCGGGGGCGTTGTCGCCCTTGACCGAGCCGCCGTAGAGGACGCGCACCGCGCCCGCGACCTCCGGCGAGTACAGCTCGGCCAGGCGCGCGCGGACCGCCGAGCACACCTCCTGGGCGTCCTCGGGGGTGGCGACCTCGCCGGTGCCGATGGCCCACACGGGCTCGTAGGCGACGACGATCCTCTCGGCCTGCTCGGTCGGGACCTCCTTGAGTGCGCCGTCCAGCTGGGCCAGGACGTGCTCGACCTGCTGGCCCGCCTTGCGGACCTCCAGGCCCTCCCCCACGCACAGGATCGGGACGATGCCGTTGGCGAACGCCGCCTTGACCTTGGCATTGACCAGGGCGTCGTCCTCGCGGTGGTACTCGCGGCGCTCGGAGTGGCCCACCAGCACGTAGGAGCAGTCCAGCTTGGCCAGCATGGAGCCGGAGATCTCGCCGGTGTAGGCGCCCTTCTCGTGCGCGGAGATGTCCTGGGCCCCGTAGACGATCTTGAGCTTGTCGCCGTCGACCAGCGTCTGGACGCTGCGCAGGTCCGTGAACGGCGGCAGGACGACGACCTCGGCCTTGTCGTAGTCCTTGTCGTTGAGCGCGAACGCCAGCTTCTGGACGAGCGCGATCGCCTCCAGGTGGTTGTTGTTCATCTTCCAGTTGCCCGCGATGAGCGGCAGGCGCTGGGACATGTCGGCACTTCCTCGTGTGTGAAGGGGAACTTCGGGCTTACTTCAGGGCGTCGATACCGGGCAGGTCCTTGCCCTCCAGGTACTCCAGGCTGGCGCCGCCGCCGGTGGAGATGTGACCGAAGGCCGCCTCGTCGAAGCCCAGCGCGCGCACGGCCGCGGCGGAGTCGCCGCCGCCGACCACGGTGAAGGCGTCGGAGTCGACCAGGGCCTGGGCCAGCGCGCGGGTCCCCCCGGCGTAGGGCGCCATCTCGAACACGCCCATCGGGCCGTTCCAGAAGACGGTCCGGGTGTCGGCCAGCTTCTCGGCGAAGAGCTCCTGGCTGCGGGGGCCGATGTCCAGGCCCATCCGGTCGGCCGGGATGGCCTCGACGGCGGCCACGTCGTGCGCGGCGTCGGGGGCGAACTTCTCGGCGGCCACGACGTCCACCGGCAGGACGATCTCCACGCCCTCGCGCTCGGCGCGCTCCAGGTAGCCCTTGACGGTGTCGATCTGGTCGGCCTCCAGCAGGCTGGAGCCGACCTCGTAGCCCTGGGCCTTGAGGAAGGTGAAGACCATGCCGCCGCCGATGAGCAGGCGGTCGGCGGTGCCCAGCAGGTTGTCGATGACGCCGAGCTTGTCGGAGACCTTGGAACCGCCCAGGACCACGGCGTAGGGGCGCTGGGGGTCGCCGGTGAGCCTGCGGAGCACCTCGACCTCGTTCAGCACCAGGCCGCCGACGGCGTGCGGCAGCCTGCCGGGCAGGTCGTAGACACTGGCGTGCCTGCGGTGCACGGCGCCGAAGGCGTCGCCCACGTACAGGTCGGCGAGCTGGGCGAAGCGGTCGGCGAGCTCCCCGCGCTCGGCGTCGTCCTTGCTGGTCTCCCCCGGCTCGAAGCGCACGTTCTCCAGCAGGGCGACCTGGCCGTCCTCCAGGGCGGCGGAGGTGGCGCGGGCGGACTCCCCCGCGGTGTCGGAGGCGAAGGCCACCTCGGTGCCGAGCAGTTCGCCCAGGCGGGCGGCCACCGGGCGCAGCGAGTAGCGGGGCTCCGGAGCGCCCTTGGGGCGGCCCAGATGGGCGGCGACGATCACGCGGGCACCGCGCTCGCGCAGCGCGGAGATGGTGGGCACGGCCGCGCGGATGCGCCCGTCGTCGGTGATCCGGTCGCCGTCCAGGGGCACGTTCAGGTCGGCCCGGACGAACACGCGCCTGCCGGAGACGTCGAGGTCGTCGATCGTCCGCATGCTGGTTCTCCTCTTGGAATGTGGGATGTGGCGGTCCCGGGCGGTGGGGCCGGGAGGAGCGCGTACGACGGCACCCCTCCGCGCGCACTGCGGGCGAAGGGGTGCCGTCTCACGCGCCGGTGGCCATGAGGGCCGTGGACGCTACAGGCCGGATCCGACCAGCTTGGCCAGGTCGACCAGGCGGTTGGAGTAGCCCCACTCGTTGTCGTACCAGCCGACGATCTTGACCTGGTTGCCGAAGGCCATGGTCAGCTTGGAGTCGAAGGTGCACGAGGGCGAGGTGCCGACGATGTCGGAGGAGACGATCTCGTCCTCGGTGTAGACGAGCACGTCCTTGAGCGGACCCTCGGCGGCGGCCTTGAACGCGGCGTTGACCTCGTCCTTGGTGACCTCGCGCTCCAGGGTGACGACCAGGTCGGTCACGGAGCCGTCGGGCACGGGGACGCGCATGGCCATGCCGTCCAGCTTGCCCTGGAGCTCCGGGATGACCAGCGCGGTGGCCTTGGCGGCACCGGTGGTGGTCGGGATGATGTTCTGCGCGGCCGCGCGGGCGCGACGCAGGTCCTTGTGCGGGAAGTCCAGGATGACCTGGTCGTTGGTGTAGGCGTGGACCGTGGTCATCAGGCCCTGCTTGACGCCGAAGCTGTCCAGGAGGACCTTGGCCATCGGCGCGACGCAGTTGGTGGTGCAGGAGGCGTTGGAGATGACGTGGTGGTTGGCCGCGTCGTACTTGTCGTCGTTGACGCCCATGACGACGGTGAGGTCCTCGCCCTTGGCCGGGGCGGAGATGATGACCTTCTTGGCGCCCGCCTCGATGTGCTTCTTGGCGTCCTCGGCCTTGGTGAAGTGGCCGGTGGACTCGATGACCACGTCCACGTTCAGGTCCGACCAGGGCAGCTGGGCCGGGTCGCGCTGGGCCAGCACCTTGATGGTCTTGTCGCCCACGCGGATGAAGTCGTCGCCGACCTCGACGCCGCCCTCCAGGGTGCCGAGCACGGTGTCGTACTTGAGCAGGTGCGCGAGCGTCTTGGTGTCGGTGAGGTCGTTGACCGCGACGATTTCGATGTCGCTGCCACCAGTGGCGACCGCGCGCCAGAAATTGCGGCCGATCCTACCGAAGCCGTTGACGCCTACACGGATGGTCACGGAACCAATCTCCTCATATATCGCACATCATTTCCACCCGGGCATTACCCCCGCCCCGAACGCCGTACTCCGGGGTCAACCGGTCGACTGCCATGAGCAGGTTCAACGCACACAGGGTGTTCACCACGAGCCTAGCGGAGCACCGGCGGGGAGCCGCTGCTGGGCCACGGCCGGGCCAGCGGGCCCGGTGGATTCGCGACCATCCTGGCACTGCGAGCCGGAGAGGTCTATACCATTTTCCGAAGTTATCCCCGAGTTTTCGCAGTTAACAAAGCCGAACATCGGTGTTACGGCGGCATCGCCCGAAGGCCGCGGGGAGACTCCGGGTCAGGGGACCAGCATGTCCGGGGTCAGGTTGGCCTCGGTGCCCTCGATACCCAGGTCGCTCGCGCGCTTGTCGGCCATGGCCAGCAGCCTGCGGATACGCCCGGCGATGGCGTCCTTGGTCAGCGGCGGGACGGACAGCTGGCCCAGCTCCTCCAGGGAGGCCTGCTTGTGCGCCAGGCGCAGCTGGCCCGCGGCCACCAGGTGCTTGGGGGCGTCCTCGCCCAGGATCTCCAGGGCCCGCTCCACGCGCGCGCCCGCGGCCACCGCCGCCCGCGCGCTGCGCCGCAGGTTCGCGTCGTCGAAGTTGGCCAGCCGGTTGGCGGTCGCGCGCACCTCCCGGCGCATCCGCCGCTCCTCCCAGGCCAGCACGCTCTGGTGCGCGCCCAGCAGGGTCAGCAGCGCGCCGATGGAGTCGCCGTCGCGGACCACCACCCGGTCCACGCCGCGCACCTCGCGCGCCTTGGCGTGCACCTTCAGCCGGCGCGCGGAGCCCACCAGCGCCAGCGCGGCCTCCGGGCCGGGGCAGGTCACCTCCAGCGACATCGACCGGCCCGGCTCGGTCAGGGAGCCGTGCGCGATGAACGCGCCCCGCCAGGCCGACTCTGCGTCGCAGGCGCCACCGGCCACCACGTGCCGGGGCAGGCCGCGCACCGGGCGGCCGTTGTTGTCCACCAGCCCCGTCTGCCGGGCCAGGGACTCGCCGTCCTTGATCACCCGGACCACGTACCGGTTGCCCTTGCGCAGACCGCTCGGGGACAGCACGACCACCTCGGACTCGTGGCCGAAGACCTCGGAGATGTCCTTGCGCAGGCGGCGCGCGGCCGCGCCCGTGTCGAGCTCGGCCTCGATCACGATGCGTCCGCCCACCAGGTGCAGGCCTCCGGTGAACCGCAGGATGGTGGACACCTCCGCCTTGCGGCAGCATGGCTTGAGAATGGTCAGCCGGCTCAACTCATCCTTCACCACGCCGGTCATCGCCATCGCTGAGGTCCTCCCCGTCACACAACCTGGCCCGGCACCACGCACTCGGCACCGGGGATGAGCCGCCGCGGCCCCGCCACGAGCGGCTTACTCCGTGGCAGACTACGTGACCAGGCGCTGGCTGCCGACCCCCGCACGGCGTGTTGCCCATCCGCCGACCAGCCGCGCCGCGCACCCTGGGAGCCTTCGTGCCGGTGTGCGGCCAATTGCTCCCCACCTGTGAGGACGCTGTCCCGCCGGATCCTCAGCCCTCCAGGATCCTCTCGAAGGCCGCCGCGAGGCGGTCGGGATCGTGGCGCGGCGTGCCGTCGTCGCGGGACAGCTCCGCCAGCTCCAGGCGCCCGCCCAGCTCGCCGACCACCCGCACCAGGGGCTCGGGCTCGTCCACGGTCCCCCGGTCGGCGAGCACCACGTCCACCCCCAGCTTGGGCGCGTGCTCGCGCAGCACCTCCAGGTAGGTCTCGGGGCGGAAGCCGTCGGTCTCGCCCCGCTGCGGGGACAGGTTCAGGGCGACCATACGCTTGGCCCGGGTGGTGACCAGGGCGTGCGCCAGGTCGGGGACCAGCAGGTGGGGCAGCACGCTGGTGAACCACGACCCGGGGCCGAACACCACCCAGTCGGCCTCGCGGACCGCCTTGACCGCCTGCGGGCTGGCGGGCGGATCCTCGGGGATCAGCGAGATGGAGCGCACCTTGCCGCTGGTGCTGGCGCACGCCACCTGGCCGCGCACCGTGGTCAGCTCCTCGGGCCGCTCCGGGTCGATCCCCGACACCTCGGCGGCGATGTCCAGCGGCACCGACGACATCGGCAGCACCCTGCCGTGCGCGCCCAGCAGCTGGCCCACCCAGTCCAGGCCCGCCACGGAGTCGCCGAGCAGCTCCCACAGGGCCACGATCAGCAGGTTGCCGACCGCGTGGCCGTGCAGTTCGCCCTCGGAGCGGAAGCGGTGCTGGATCACCTCGCTCCAGGTGTGCCCCCACTCGTCGTCGCCGCACAGCGCGGCCAGCGCCATGCGCAGGTCGCCGGGGGGCAGGACGCCCAGTTCCCGGCGCAGGCGGCCGCTGGAGCCGCCGTCATCGGCGACGGTGACGACCGCCGTCACGTCGGTGGTCACCCTGCGCAGGGCCGACAGGGAGGCGTGCAGGCCGTGCCCGCCCCCCAGCGCGACCACTCGGGGCGGGCGTCGCCCGTCACCGTCGGGTGCTGTGCTCTTCGCCATGGCTGTGGTCTGCCCCTCGTCCCATGTCCACCGGACGAATCGGACCGTACCACCGAGAACGGTGCACCGCGGGCAGGGCGCGTGTCGGGCGCCCGCGGGTCACTCCCGTCCGACGTCCCGGTGGACCACGTGCACGTCCACACCCTGGCCGCGCAGCCGGTCGGCGAACTGCTCGGCCATGGCCACACTGCGGTGCTTGCCCCCGGTACAGCCCACCGCCAGCGTCATGTAGTGCTTGCCCTCGCGCTGGTACCCGGCGATAGTCAGCTTGAGGACGTCGGAGTAGGCCTCCAGCATCTCCTTGGCCCCGTCCTGGGCCAGGACGTAGTCGCTCACCGCGTCGTCGCGGCCGTTCATCGGCCGCAGCTCGGGCACCCAGTGGGGATTGGGCAGGAAGCGGCAGTCCAGCACCAGGTCCGCGTCCACGGGCAGACCGTGCTTGAACCCGAAGGAGACCACGTTGGCGCGGGGACGCGCCTCGTCGCTCTCCCCGAAGAAGCCGATCACCCGGGCCTTGAGCTGGTGCACGTTGAGCTGGGAGGTGTCGATGACCAGGTCGGCCTCGCCGCGCACCGCCCGCAGGGTCTCGCGCTCGCGGTCGATGCCGTCGGTCAGGCGCCCGTCGCCCTGGAGGGGGTGGGGCCTGCGCACGCCCTCGAACCGGCGGACCAGGGCGTCGTCTCCGGCCTCCAGATAGAGCACGCGCGCGGTGATGTCGCGCTTGCGCAGTTCCTCCACCGTGGACAGCAGGTCCTCGGTGAAGGCCAGCGAGCGCACGTCGACGACCACGGCGACCCGCGGCACCGCCCCGTGCGTGCGTCCGGCCAGCTCGATCATCGTCGGCAGCAGGCCGGGCGGCAGGTTGTCCACCACGAACCAGTCCAGGTCCTCCAGGGCCCTGGCCGCCGTGCTGCGGCCCGCACCGGACATGCCGGTGACGATGACCACCTCGGGTGGCAGTTCCCCGCCCAGTTCGACCGTCATGCGTCTCCTCCCCCGTCAGTGATGTGCTGTGCTGGTGCTCCGTCGCCCTGGCCGCCTGCTCCGGCGGGGCCGCCGGACAGGTGCGCGTGCACGGCCTCGGCCAGCTTGGGACCGATCCCGGGCACCGCCGCGATCTCCTCGGCCGTGGCCGAGGCGAGCCTGCGCACCGAGCCGAACGCCTTGATCAGGGCCGTCCTGCGGGACGGGCCCAGACCGGGCAGTTCGTCCAGGCTGCTGCCGGTCAGCGCCTTGGCGCGCTTGTGCCGGTGGTACTGGATGGCGAAGCGGTGGGCCTCGTCGCGCACCCGTTGGAGCAGGTAGAGCCCCTCGCCCGCGCGGGGCAGGATCACCGGGTCCTCGTCGCCGGGCAACCACACCTCCTCCAGGCGCTTGGCCAGACCGCACACGGCGACGTCCTCGATCCCGAGTTCGTCCAGGGCGCGGCGCGCCGCCTCGGCCTGGGGCCGGGCGCCGTCCACCACCACAAGGTTAGGCGGATAGGCGAACTTCCCGGGTGACGGCTCGTCGTCACTTTGGTGACCACCGTGGTCGCCGGTCTCGCCCATGCGGGCGACCTCGCCGCTCCTGGCGCTCTCCTCCAGGTAGCGCCGGAAGCGCCGGTGGACGACCTCGTACATGGCCGCGACGTCGTGCTGCTCGCGGCCGCCCTCGCCGCTGCCGCGGACGGAGAAGCGGCGGTACTCGGACTTGCGGGCCAGGCCGTCCTCGAAGACGACCATGGACGCCACCACGTGCTCGCCCTGGAGGTTGGAGATGTCGAAGCACTCGATGCGCAGCGGTGCCTCGGACAGCTCCAGGGCCTCCTGGATCTCCTGGAGGGCGCGGCCGCGGGTGCTCAGGTCCCCGGCCCGGTGGGTCTTGTGCCGGGCCAGCGACTCGGCCGCGTTCTTGGCGACGGTCTCCATCAGGGACTTCTTGTCGCCCCGCTGGGGCACCCGCAGGTCCACCGAGGAGCCGCGGTGCTCCGACAGCCAGGCGGCCATGGCGGCGGGGTCGGCGGGCTCGTGGGAGACCAGGACCTCGCGGGGGACGGCGGTGCCGGTTCCCCCGCTCTCGTCCTCGCCCTGGGTGGGTCCGTAGATCTGGCCGAGGAAGGTCGCGATCAGTTCGCCGGGGCCGGCGTCGGTCATCTTGTCCACCACGTAGCCGCGCTGGCCGCGGATGCGCCCGCCGCGCACGTGGAAGATCTGCACGGCCGCCTCCAGCGGGTCGTCGGCCATGGCGATGACGTCGCAGTCGGTGGAGTCGGGCAGGACGACGGCCTGCTTCTCCAGGGCGGCGCGCAGGGCCTCGATGTCGTCGCGGATACGGGCGGCCCGCTCGTACTCCATCTCCCCGGCGGCCTCGCGCATCCGCCCCTCCAGCTCGCGCAGGAACCGGCCGGTGTCGCCCGCCAGGAAGGAGCAGAAGTCCTCGGCCAGGGCCCGGTGGTCCTCGGGCGAGGCCTTGCCGACGCAGGGGGCCACGCACTTGCCGATGTAGCCGAGCAGGCAGGGTCGGCCGCTGTTGCGGGCGCCGCGGAACACCCCCGGCGAGCAGGTGCGCACGGGGAAGACCCGCAGCAGCAGGTCCACGGTCTCGCGGATGGCCCAGGCGTGGGAGTAGGGGCCGAAGTAGCGCACCCCCCTGCGCTTGGCGCCGCGCATGACCTGCACCCGGGGGAACTCCTCGTTGAGGGTGACCGCCAGGTAGGGGTAGCTCTTGTCGTCGCGGTACTTGACGTTGAACCGGGGGTCGTACTGCTTGATCCAGGAGTACTCCAGCTGGAGGGCCTCCACCTCGGTGCCGACGATCGTCCAGTCGACGTCGGCCGCGGTGGAGACCATCTGCTGCGTGCGCGGGTGCAGTCCGGCGAAGTCGCGGAAGTAGGAGGAGAGCCGGGACCGCAGGTTCTTGGCCTTGCCCACGTAGATCACGCGTCCCGAGGAGTCCCGGAACCGGTACACGCCCGGGTCGGTGGGGATCGATCCGGGCGCGGGGCGCAGGTGAGGAGTCGCAGCCATGGTCCCATTGTGGTAGGTCGGGGGGACATACGGCCAACCGAGCCCCGTGCGCCCCGTGCGTGGCGCGTCTCACCCCGCGGGCCCCCGCGCGCCGGGCCCGTTCTCCGGGCGCCGCACGCGCCCGCGCGCCTCCGGCGCGGGTAAGCCAAACGTCACGATTGGGTATCCGCATGCTCTAGGTTGGGCGGGTACACAGGAACTTCCCGACATCGACGACAAGAGGGGCCCTTCGTCGTGAGCCTGCCCCAATGGATCACGGTCGGCGTCACCGTCACGGTCGCGGTGCTGCTGGTCTTCGCCCTGCGCTGGGTACTCAAGCACAAGCTGGGCAAAGCCTGGCGGGTGTCCCAGTACGTGGTCCACCGCACGACCTACACGAGTTACGGCGCGGCCGCGGTGGTCGGCGCGAACCTGTCACTGCCCAGCCCCGCCAACGTGGACTGGGGCACGTACCAGGCCATCGACCACGCGATGAGCATCCTCATGATCGCGACGCTGACGGGCCTGGGCGTCAGCCTGGCCTACGCCGTCACGGACATGGTGCTGGCCCGGCTGTCGGTCGCCAACGGCGACGCCGACCGCAAGGCGCGGCGCATCCAGACCCAGGTGCGGCTGCTGCGCCGGGTGATCACCTCGATCATCGTGGTGCTGGCGGTCGCCGCCATCCTGTTCACCTTCGACGAGGTCCGCGCGCTCGGCGCCGGGCTGCTGGCCTCCGCGGGCGTCATCGGCATCGTCGCCGGTGTGGCCGCCCAGTCCACGCTGTCCAACCTGTTCGCCGGGCTCCAGCTGGCCTTCAGCGACGCCCTGCGCATCGGCGACGTGGTCGTGGTCGAGGGCGAGTGGGGCCGGGTCGAGGAGCTGAGCCTGGTCAACGTCACCATCAAGATCTGGGACGAGCGCCGCCTGGTGGTCCCGGTCGCCAACTTCACCACGACCAGCTTCGAGAACTGGACCAAGCAGGGCACGGCGATCACCGCCAAGGTGGTGTTCCCGCTGGACTGGGAGGTCCCGATCGAGGAGATGCGCGAGGAGACCGGGCGCCTGATCACCCGCAGCGACCACTGGGACGGACGCAGCTGGTCCTGCCAGGTCGTGGACATCGCCCCGACCGGCGAGGTGATGGTGCGGGTGGTGGCCACCGCCGCCGACACCGGACACCAGTGGGACATCGCCTGTGAGATCCGCGAGCACCTGATCGGCTGGCTGGTCGAGAACTACCCCGAGTCCCTGCCGCGCCACCGCGCCCAGTTCCTGGCCGCCGACGACGAGGACGAGGCCGCCTACGCCGCCCAGTTCCCCACCTCGGCGTTCCGGCGCCACGAGCCCAACGGCGTCAGCGGCCCGCCCGGGGGCGACCCCGGCGAGGCCTGACCCCGACCGAGCCGCACACGCGACGGCGCCCGGAGCGGATCCGCTCCGGGCGCCGTGGTGTCGGTGGCGGGTGGGAGCCCGCGGGGCCCTCGCCCCGCTCCGGCCCGCCCGCCGGTCCCCTCAGGATGAGGGGCCCTGGAGGATGATGTCGGTGCCCTCGACGGTGACCTCGAACGGCTCCAGCGGCTCCTGCGCCGGACCCACCAGGGCCTCCCCGGTGGAGATGTCGAACTCGCTGCCGTGGCACAGGCACCGGATGACCTCGTCCACCTCCTGGACGGTGCAGCCCGCGTGCGTGCACGAGGCGCCGAAGGCCCGGTAGTCGCCCGCCTCGGGCTGGGTCACGACCAGCTTGCTGTTGCTGAAGACCGCTCCCGCCCCCTCGGGGACGTCGGTGGTCTGGCCGACCACCTGGCCGTACCGGACCTCCTGGGGCTTGGGCTCCTGTCCGCCGCAGGCGCTCACGGCCGTGACGGCCGCGGCCGTCCCCGCCGTCCCGAGCAGTCGGCGCCTGCTCATCCCGCACCCGCACGTCCTCTTACCGGCCACGACGAAACGCTCCTCACCTGCGCCGAAATATCACTACACAATGTAGTAGGTACGGCGGGGTGCCCGGGTTCCGGGGTGTGTGCGAGAACCCTCAGCCCTGCGGCGGATACGGGGGCGGCGCCGGGGAGCGCGGATCCGCCGCGCCCACGTCGAGCACCACGGTCCCGGCGATCCGGTCGTGGAGTCCCTGCCGGTTGGGTCGGTTCCAGGCCGCCATCCCGCCGGTGAGCAGCGCCGTCACGGCCACCACCAGCACCCACCAGATCCAGCCGGTGGTGAAGAGCAGGAAGAACAGCAGGAAGGGCAGGGCCAACAGCGCGGCGCGCACCGTCAGGGCCGCGAGGGGCGGCGCACCCAGGCTGCCGCTCCCGGACTGGGTGGCGACCCTCAGCCCGACGCGGCGCTTGCCCAGCGTCTGCTGCCAGCGGGAGAGGGCGAGGGTCTCGTAGCCGGTGTAGAGCAGGAAGAAGGTCACCGACAGGAAGAGCGGGTAGCGGTCGTCGATACCGGCGGTGCTGCCGGAGCCGACCGCCTGGACGCCCACCCAGGCCAGGGAGAGCACGAGCGCCAGCAGCAGCGCGGGCAGGGCGACCAGGAGCAGGTCGACACCGCGCGCGTACACCCGCGACCGCCAGGCGGCCAGGGGGTAGAGCCGCTCCACGGGCTCGGGGCCCTGCGCGCCGAAAGGGGCGTCTGCGTGGAAGCCCGCGTGGAAGCCGGTGTGAGCGCTGGAGGGCTCCTGGTGTCCCGGGTAGGGCGGGGGCTGTTGGGCCCCAGAAGGCGTTGGCCCGCTGTGGTCCGGCTGGGGAGGGACGTTCATGAGCTGGCCAACCTCCAGGGCGGGTCATCGGAGTCGCGCGGGGGCCTGGCGCGGACGCGGCGCCGGGGGCGGGAAGCCGCCGGGCGCAGGCACGGACACATCCGACTCTACTCAGATGAGACACGTGTCGCGAACCCGCCAACCCGATGTGGTCTCAGACGGCCCCGCGCCCCGCGCCGGAGACCGGGACGGGGCGCGGGGCGGCGGAGCCGCCGGGCGCGGGTTCAGAGCATCTTGGCCAGGAACCGCCCGGTGTAGGACTCGGCCACCGCGGCGACCTCCTCCGGGGTTCCCTGCGCGACCACGCTGCCGCCGCCGGAGCCGCCCTCGGGACCCATGTCGACGACGTGGTCGGCCGTCTTGATGACGTCGAGGTTGTGCTCGATGACGATCACCGTGTTGCCGGTGTCGGCCAGCCGGTTGAGCACGCCCAGCAGCTTGCGGATGTCCTCGAAGTGCAGGCCGGTCGTGGGCTCGTCGAGCACGTACACCGTCCGCCCGGTGGAGCGGCGCTGGAGCTCGGCGGCGAGCTTGACCCGCTGCGCCTCACCGCCCGACAGCGTGGTGGCGGGCTGGCCCAGCCGCACGTAGCCCAGGCCGACGTCGGCCAGGGTCTGGAGGTGGCGGCGGATGGCGTTGATCGGCTCGAAGAACTCCAGGGCCTCCGAGATCGGCATGTTGAGGACCTCGGAGATGTTCTTGCCCTTGTAGCGGACCTGGAGGGTCTCCCGGTTGTACCGGGCGCCGTGGCACACCTCGCAGGGCACGTAGACGTCGGGCAGGAACTGCATCTCGATCTTGAGCGTGCCGTCGCCGGAGCAGGCCTCGCAGCGGCCGCCCTTGACGTTGAAGGAGAACCGGCCCGGCTGGTAGCCGCGCGTCTTGGCGTCGGTGGTCTGCGCGAACAGCTTGCGGATGTGGTCGAAGACCCCCGAGTAGGTGGCCGGGTTGGAGCGCGGGGTCCGCCCGATGGGGCTCTGGTCCACGTGCACGACCTTGTCGACCTTGTTCGTGCCGTTGACCCGCAGGTGGCGGCCGGGCACGTCGCGCGCGCCGTTGAGCTCCTTGGCCAGCGCCTTGTAGAGGATCTCGTTGACCAGGGTGGACTTGCCCGAACCGGACACGCCGGTGACGGCGGTGAACACGCCCAGCGGGAAGGCGACGTCGATCCCGTGGAGGTTGTTCTCGCGCGCCCCCCGGACCACCAGCTCGTGCCCCCGGGTGAGGGGTCGGCGCTCGACGGGCACCTCGATGCCGCGCTTGCCGGACAGGTACTCGCCGGTGAGCGAGTCCTCGGAGGTGAGCAGCTCGTCCACGATCCCCGAGACCACGACGTGGCCGCCGTGCTCGCCCGCGCCGGGGCCGATGTCCACGACCCAGTCTGCGGCGCGGATGGTGTCCTCGTCGTGTTCGACGACGATGAGCGTGTTGCCGATGTCGCGCAGCCGCTGGAGGGTCTCCAGCAGACGCGCGTTGTCGCGCTGGTGCAGGCCGATGGAGGGCTCGTCCAGCACGTACAGCACGCCCACCAGGCCGGAGCCGATCTGGGTGGCCAGGCGGATGCGCTGGGCCTCCCCGCCCGAGAGCGAGCCCGAGGAGCGCGCCAGGCTCAGGTAGTCCAGGCCGACGTCGAGCAGGAAGCCGAGCCGGGCGTTGATCTCCTTGAGCACCTGGGCGGCGATGACCGCGTCGCGGTCGGAGAGCCTGAGCTCGGCCAGGAAGGCCGCGCTGTCGCTGAGCGGCATCTGGGCGACCTCGGCGATGGACCGGCCGCCCACGGTCACCGCGAGCACGACCGACTTGAGGCGCGTGCCCTCGCAGGTCGGGCAGGGCACGGTGCGCATGTACCCCTCCAGCCGTTCGCGGCCGTAGTCGCTCTCGGTCTCGGAGTGGCGGCGCTTGACCCAGGGAATGACGCCCTCGAACTCGGTGTAGTAGGAGCGGTTGCGCCCGTACCGGTTGCGGTAGCTGACGTGGACCTGGGTGTCGTGCCCCTCCAGCAGGGCCTTGCGCGCGCGGCGCGGCAGCCGCTCCCAGGGGGTGTCCAGGTCGAAGCCGATCGCCTCGCCCACCGCCTTGAGGATGCGCTCCCAGTAGCCGCTGTTGGGCCCGCCGGACCAGGGGCCGATGGCGCCCTCGGCCAGCGTCCTCTCGGGGTCGGGGACCAGCAGCTCGGGGTCGACCTCCATACGCGTGCCCAGGCCGGAGCACTCGGCGCAGGCACCGTAGGGGGCGTTGAAGGAGAAGGAGCGCGGTTCGAGCTGCTCGAAGGACAGGTCGTCGTAGGGGCAGTACAGGTGCTCGGAGAAGACCTTCTCGCGGTCGGGGTCCCCGGCCTCCACGTCCACGAAGTCCAGGACGATGGTGCCCCCGGCGAGTTTGAGCGCCGTCTCCACCGAGTCGGTCAGGCGCCCGCGGGAGGAGGGCTTGACGCTGAGGCGGTCCACGACCACGGCGATGTCGTGCTTGTCGTAGCGGCCCAGCTTGGGCGCCTCGTCCAGACGCACGGCCTGCCCGTCCACGACCGCGCGGGTGTAGCCCTTGGACTGGAGGTCCTTGAACAGCTCGACGTACTCGCCCTTGCGCCCGCGCACGACGGGGGCGAGCACCTGGAAGCGGGTGCCCTCCTCCATCTCCAGGACGCGGTCCACGATCTGCTGCGGGGTCTGGCGCGCGATCTCGCGGCGGCACTCGGGACAGTGCGGGACGCCGATGCGCGCCCACAGCAGCCGCAGGTAGTCGTAGACCTCGGTGATGGTGCCGACGGTCGAGCGGGGGTTGCGGCTGGTGGACTTCTGGTCGATGGACACCGCCGGGGACAGGCCCTCGATGAAGTCCACGTCCGGCTTGTCCATCTGCCCCAGGAACTGGCGGGCGTAGGCCGACAGGGACTCCACGTAGCGCCGCTGGCCCTCGGCGAAGATCGTGTCGAAGGCCAGCGATGACTTGCCCGAACCGGACAGGCCGGTGAACACGATCATGGAGTCGCGCGGCAGGTCCAGCGAGACGTCCTTGAGGTTGTGCTCCCGGGCTCCCCGGACTACCAGTTGTTCGACCATCGAGTGAGACATCCTTCGGCTCTGGCGCACAGGACGCGGACCCCGTCGCGTGACGTCGGCTGACCCGTGTGGAACTTCGCGTGCGGCGGTCGGGGGCCTCCCGGAGACCGCCCGGGCCCCGGAGGCGGGCCGCTGAGGAGAGGGGGGAGGACGCGCTCGCCTCCCGCCCGTCCAGCCTAACGACCACCGACGACGGTTTCTTCCACCTCGGAAAACGAGATGGCACCCCGGCGCCGGAGCGCTCAGGGTGCCACCACTATAGACGAACGGCTGTTCGAATCCGGCCGTTTTCTGGAATGTCCTCGACGGGCGTGCGGGCCCGCCGTCCGCTCAGGAGCGGTCCGCCGGGGAGTCGACCGAGGGGTCGCGCTCGGTCTTGAGCTCGGGGTTCTTGCGCTCGTCGACGCGGGACTTGATCAGGCTGCCGACGATGGTGATGGTCATGATGCCGAGGATGACGGTCAGGGACAGGCCGATGCCGATCTCGGGCGTGGGCACGCCGTTCTCGTGCAGGGCGTGCAGGATCATCTTCACGCCGATGAAGACCATGATCGCCGACAGGCCCCAGCTGATGTAGGCCAGGCGGTCCATCAGACCGGCCAGCAGGAAGTACAGCTGGCGCAGGCCCAGCAGGGCGAAGGCGTTGGCGGTGAAGACGATGTAGGCGTCCTGGGTCAGACCGAAGATCGCCGGGATGGAGTCGACGGCGAAGACCAGGTCGATCATGCCGATCGCGACGATGACCAGCAGCATCGGCGTGATGTGGCGCTTGCCGTCGAGCTTCACGGTGAGGTGGGCGCCGTGGTAGTCGTCGGTCACCGGCCAGAAGCGCTTGAGGAGGCGCACCACCGGGGTCTGGGTGAAGTCCTTCTCCTCCTCGTCGCCCTTCATGTGGTCGCGGACGATCTTGTAACCGGTGTAGATGAGGAAGGCGCCGAAGAGGTAGAAGACCTCGCTCCAGGCGTTGATGACCTGGGCGCCCAGGACGATGAAGATGCCGCGCATGACCAGCGCGATGACGATGCCGACGAGCAGGACCTCGTGCTGGTACTTCTTGGGCACCGCGAAGGAGCCCATCAGAAGGTAGAACACGAAGAGGTTGTCGATGCTCAGGCTCTTCTCGGTGACGAACCCGGCGAAGTACTCAGCGCCTGCGGCTCCTCCGCCGAAGTACCAGACACCGAAGCCGAACAGGATCGCGATGCCGATGTAGAAGGCCGCCCACCAGGCGGCCTGCTTCATGCCGAACTCCTGGGGCCCCTTCGTCTTGCTCCAGGGATGGTCGACGATGATGAGGTCGATCACCAGGATGGCGACCATGGCGCCAATGGTGGCGGCCCACACCCACAAGGGAACGTTCACGGACGGTCTCTCCTCCGGTCAGTGCGCGCGAGCGGTGTGCACGCACGTCGAACCACCGGAGGTCTCTCCCGCTCACAGCACTGCGCTGCGAACCGGCGGCACCGGGAGGACGACTTTGTCCGCCGTGATGACGACACCGCCGCGACAGGGATACTCCCCTCACGTGTCAGGCCAGGATACCGGTACCGCACTGTGGGCGGCACACACCGGACCGTAGTCCAGGATGACATCTTCACTCCCGCGAGGTGAAGTCCCGGCGGAGGTGGCATCAACCGCACCCCGGGGACAGGTCCACCGAACCCCGGGGCCATCCCTTCCCCGCGTCCCCGCGCGCCCCACGTCACCGCCGCAGCACCGCCTTGTACACGCCCGCGGCGGCCTCCACCGCGTCCTCCTCGCTCGGCAGCGCCTTGGCCGCCTCGCGCGAGCGCGCCCGCAGGTCCTCGGCCAGCGCCGGGTCGTCCAGCACCCGGCCCACGGCCGCGGCGAACGCCGCCGGATCCCCCGGCGGCACCATCAGCACCGTCCCCGAGTACAGGTCCGGGATGCCGCCGACCCGGGTGGAGACCACCGGCAGCCCGGCGCGCAGCGCCTCCATGATCACCAGCGAGGGCCCCTCCCACTGGCTGGTCAGACAGAACACGTCCGCCGCCGCCAGCAGGTCGGCCACGTCCGCGCGGTGCCCCAGCATGCGCACGTCCGCGCGCATCTCCGCGGCCGTGTCGTGCAGCTCCCCCCACAGGGGCCCGTCCCCGGCGATCGCCACCACCGGTTCGGGCCGGCGGTCGGCGATGGCCGGCGCCGCCGCCAGGAGCATGTCCAGCCCCTTCTGCTCGGCCAGGCGGGCGACGGTCAGCAGCAGCGGCCGCTCAGACCGCACCGCCAGGTCCGCACGGGTGGCCTCGCGCCCGTTCACCGGCGCACCGGTCTCGGGAGCGGCCACCACCGCCAGCCGCGCGTCGCGCGCACCGACCGAGCGCAGCCTGCGCACCAGGTCGCCCGACACCCCCAGCACCACGTCCGCGCGGTGCGCCACGACCCGCTCCAGCACCGGGTAGGCCGCCGACAGCGCCCCCCGCACCAGCGGCGGCGCGTTGTGCGCGGTCACCACCAGCGGCGAGGCGCCGGCCAGCGCGCACAGGGCCCCGGCCCGCAGCCCGTGCGCGTGGACCACGTCCGCGCCCCGGGTCAGGGCACGCAGGCGCAGCACGGCGCCGGGATCGCCCGCGGAGGGCGCCGCGCCGATACCGACCGGGGAGAAGCGCATGCCCTCCGAGGTGAAGCCGAACTCGCGCTCGGCGGAGGCCGGGCCCAGCACCGCCACCCGGTGGCCGCGCGCGACCAGGCCCGCGCCCAGCGAGCGCACGTGGCGGCCCACCCCTCCACTGCTGGTACCGATGACCAGCGCGATCCTGGCGTTCAACGCCTCCCCCTCCTGCGTTCGAGTACGGTCCTGACCCGGTCGGCGACGGCACGCACCGCCGGACGGTCCACCACCGCCGCGACGGCCGCGTAGGCGGCCAACGCCGCCGTCGCCGTCGCCGCGGCCACCGCCACCGTCTGCCACACGCCCTCCGCGGGCAGGGAAGCGGCCACCGCGCGCCCCGCGCTCCACCCGACCACACCGCCCAGCGCCGCGGCCAGTACCGAGCGCGCCACACCCCCCAGGGCCACGCGCCCGTGCGCGCGCGCCACCCCCGCGCACAGCAGGGCCGCGGCCAGGGACAGGCCGACCGTGCTGGCCGCGCCCAGCCCGGCGATGGACCAGCCCTGCGGCAACACCCACACCAACACCACAGCACACAACATCACCACCAGCCACCCCACCACCTGGGCCGTGGCGGCCAGGCGGCCGTGGTGCGAGGCGTACAGGGCCCGGCTGAGCAGGGCGACCAGCCCGAAGCCCACCACCCCGGGAGCGTAGGCGAGCAGGGCGCGCTCCAGGGTCAGCGGGTCGTGCTGGGCGAAGACCAGGGCCACCGGGGCCGCGGCGGCGGCCAGGGCGGTACCCACCCCCGCGGTGACCACCACGCAGGCGCGGGCGCCGCCCGACACCAGGGAGGCGAACCCCCGCCGGTCGTGTTCGGCGTGCGCGACCGCCAGGGCGGTGAACGCGCTGGTGGCGATGGGCACCGCGATCACCCCGTAGGGCAGGGTGAACAGGGCCCAGGCGTAGGTGTGCAGCACGGCCGCTCCCGCGCCGCCGCCCCGGTTGGCCAGGGCCACGAACAGCAGCAGGCACAGCTGCATGGCCGCCAGCGGCAGCAGGGAGGCCAGCGCCAGGGCGCGCACGCGCCCGCCCACCCCGGGCGGGAAGGTCAGGCGCGGCCGGGGCCGCGTCCGCAGCCGTCGGGCGGGTCCCACGACCGTGAGGAAGAGCGCGGCCGCCCCGGCGGTGGTGCCCAGGGACAGGACGAGCTCGGCCGCCAACGGCAGGCCCGCCACGTCCTGGCGGTGGTCGGCTCCCAGCGGGACGAAGGCCACGTAGGCGGCGATGACCACCAGGCTGGACACCAGCGGGGCCAGGGCCGGGGCCAGGAAGCGGCGGTGGGACTGCAGGACGCCGTAGAGCACCGAGGCCAGACCGTAGAGGACGATCTGCGGGGCGAAGACCACGAGCATGCGGACGGCGAGCCCGAGCAGGGCGTCCCGGTCGCAGCCGGCGCCCGCGCCCAGCATGAGCGACATCGCCGGCGGCGAGACCAGGGCGAGCAGCGCCGACAGGGGCACGGCCAGCAGCAGGACCCACGTGATGAGCGCCGAGGCGGTGTGGCGCACCTGTTCGTGGTCGCCGCGCTGGGCGGCGGCGGCCAGGACGGGGACGACCACCGCGGTGAGCGCCCCGCCGATGACCACCTCGAACAGGACGGCGGGCAGCTGGTTGGCGGTGACGTAGGCGGTGCCCAGACAGGTGTCGCCGACGGTCTGGGAGAAGACCACGGTGCGCCCGAACCCCGCCAGCCTGGCCCCCACGGTGACCACCGCGATGAGCGCCGCCGCCGTGCCTACTCCGCGCGTCACCCCCTGGATGCTACGGGACACCGTGGCCGTCTCACTCGTGCCTGCCCCAGCGGTCGAGGCGGCGCAGGGCCGGAACGCGGTCGATGACGCGGGAGAAGCTGACGCGCTCGCTGGCCAGGGTCAGGGCGGCGACCCCCGCGAGCAGCGCGGCGCGCACCGGGCGGGTCGCCCGGGCCGCGGCGGCCGCGCCCAGCGCGGCGCCCAGGGCGTTGGCCCCGGCGTCACCGAGCATGGAGCGCTCGGCGAGCTCGTCGGGCAGCAACACGGCCGAGGCCCCCACGACGGGACCCAGCAGCGGCGCGGCCGGGGAGGCCAGGGCGGGGGCGGCGGCGATCAGCGCGACCTTGGCCGCGCGTCCGGGGCGCAGGTCGAACAGGTTGAGCAGGTTGGCGCTGGCGGCGATGAGCGCCCCGTCCAGCGCGGTGTCCAGGGGGGAGCGGCGCAGCAGGCGGGCGGCGGCGACCCCGGTGGCCCCGATACCCGCCATCTTGACCATGCCGCTGGTGACCCGGCCGCGCGCCAGGGCTCCCAGGTGCCCGCGCAGGCCGCGGGCCCGGGACGAGCCCGCCAGGTCGTCGTAGACGCCGAAGGCGGCGGCGCCCGCCGCGGCCAGCGCGGAGGCGGCGCGCACACGCGGTCCGGGGCCGGGCACGAGCAGGATGGCCGCGCACACGCCGCAGGCCAGAGCGGGACCCTGGCGCAGGGTGACGCGGCGGCCGCGGAAGTTGGTGCGCAGCCAGACGTCCGGCGCTTCGGGTGTGCCGGGTCCGGCGGCACGGGCGGCTCCGGCAGCACGGGCGGCTCCGGGCCGGGCGGAACGGCCGCGGGTGAGCAGGGAGTAGGCGGTGGAGGCCGCGGCGGCTCCGAGCAGGGCACCGGTCAGGCCCTGGGCCACGAACTGCGCGGCGGCGGATCCGGGACCCGGGAGGGGAACGGGGGTGGTCACCGGTGTCACTCCCCGTCCCGCGCCGTGCGGCGGGCCTCGCCGGTACCGCCGCCTTCCCCGCCGCTCGCGCCACCGCTCTCGGTGGGCTCCGGCGAGGGGCCCGAGGACTCCTCGGAGGTCTCGCGCGGCTCGGGCAGCGGGTCGGGGAGGAAGCCCCCCACCCCCTCGCCGATGCCGTACGCTCCCCCGGCCTCCTCCAGGTTCTCCGCCAGGGCCAGGACCGTGATGACCTCGCCCATCGGGCGGCTGGCCACGTCCACGGTGGCGAAGGCCGCCTCCGCGGCGCGCGCCTGCGCGAGCATCCCCTCGCCCCGGGCGGAGGGCCCGTCACCGGCCACCACGGTGGCGCCGACCTCCTGGTGCAGGGCCGTGGTGATCGTGTTCAGCACCGCGTTGGCCGTCTGCGGATCCTGGCCCTCGGGCGAGGAACCGCCCGCGGGCGCGAGGACGACCACGGCGTCGGAGGACTCGGCGGGGTCCCCCTCGACCGTGATCAGCCCTCCCTCGGTGAAGGCCTCCAGGACGGCCGACGGGTCGTAGCCTCCGTCGCCGCCCTCCTCCGCCTGCGCGGACGGGTCGTCGGACGGGGACGCCTCCTCCCCGTCACCGGGGCCCCCGTCACCGGAGCTCCCGTCCTCGGAGGACTCCTCCTCCGAGGCGGCCAGGGCACGGCCGATCTCGGCGCCCGCCTTCTCGTGGGGGCTGCCGGACAGGTCCTGGGGGTCCCGGGTGATCTGTAGGGCCAACTCGTCCACGAACGTGGCGTTGCCGGCGTCCAGGAACGCGTCGGTGACCTGGACCCGGCCGACGACCTCGCCGCCCGCCTGCTCCACACGCCCGGCCAGGGCGTCGGCCGTCTCGGTGTCGGCTCCGGGCGCGGTCACGACCACCACGCCCAGGTCGGTGAGCAGACCGGCGAGCGTGTCGTCGGACACGGCCTCGGCCATCCGGTCGGCCCCGGCGTTGACCTGGTCGGCGGCGTCGCGCTCGGCGCGCAGGTCCTCGCTCTGGCTGCGCAGGTCGGCGGTCTCGGACTGGAGCGTGTTGAGCAGCGGGTCCTGGAGCATGGTGGTCCCCAGGACGAGCCCCACCGTGAGCGCGAGGAACACCGCGACGATGGACACCAGGTGGTAGCGGAAATCGATCACGTCAACAGCCCTGTCAACCAGTAGGAGAACGCGTCCCAGCGCGCCGCGAGAAAGGTGAGGTAGACCTGGCCCGCCGGTGAGCTGTAGGCGGCGACCACGATGGTGAGCAGACAGGCCGCGACCAGCCCGAGCAGGGCCCAGGGGGAGATGCGCGAGCGGTACAGGCGGCTGACGCCCTTGGCGTCGACGAGCTTGCCGCCCACCCGCAACCGGGTCAGGAAGGTGCTGGCCATCCCCGCCCGGCCCTTGTCGAGGAACTCCTCCAGGGTGGCGTGGGTGCCCACCGCCACGATGAGCGCGGCGCCCGCGCCGTCGGCGAGCATCATCGCCACGTCCTCGCTGGTGCCCGTGGCGGGGAAGACCACCGCGCCGTGCCCCAGGTCGGTGAGCCGGGGCAGGCCCGGAGCCCTGCCGTCCCGGTAGGCGTGCACGACCAGCTCGGCCCCGCTGGCCAGCGCCCGGTCCGAGACCGAGTCGAAGTCGCCGACGATGATGTCGGGCCGGTACCCGGCCTCCATGACCGCGTCCGCCCCGCCGTCCACGGCGATGATGACCGGGCGGAACTCGCGGATGTAGGGCCGCAGCGCCGCGATGTCCTCCCGGTAGTGGTAGCCGCGGACCACGATGAGGACGTGGCGGCCCTCGATGTCGGTCTCGATGGTGGGGATGCCGATACCGTCCAGGAGCAGGTCGCGCTCGTGCTGGAGGTAGGCCATGGTGTTGGCCGCGAAGGCCTCCAGCTGTGTGGCCAGCCCCGCGCGGGCCTCCTCCATCGCCGCGCTGACGGTCCCCGAGTCCTGGAGGGTGCCGCGCGCGACGACCTCGTCGCCGCGGTACAGGGTGGCGCCCTCCAGGCGGAGCCGCTCACCGTCGCGGACGCGGGTGAACACCTCGGGATCGACGTCGTCGACCAGGGGGATTCCCGCCTCCACGATCATCTCCGGCCCCTGGTTGGGGTAGCGGCCGCTGATGCTCGTGGCGACGTTGAGGACCGCCGACACACCGCAGCCCACCAGGGCCTCGGCACTGACGCGGTCCAGGTCGACGTGGTCGACGACCGCGATGTCGCCCGGTCGCAGACGTTTGGTCAGGTTCTTGGTGCGCCGGTCCGAGCGGACGGGCGCGATCAGCCCTGTGGGAGCGTCCGCCCGGGTGCGGCGGAACCGCATGACTGTGGCGCTGAGCGCATCCGATACCTTCATCGCTGGCATACTGTCAGAACTCACCTACGGAGAGTCATCACAGCTGTGAGATCGGCGTGTTCTGGTCGAGACCGCCGACCTCATCCGGTTCCGGGACGACAACGGCGATCTGCTCGCCCACTACCCCGAAACACCAGCAGGTCACACATCCATTCCGAACGTGTACACAACGCCCAGGTCAGGCGGCCGGATAGGCGCGCTCCGGGTCGGCGTTGGTGAGCAGCTCCTCGGCGTGGGCACGTCCCAGCTCGGAGTCCTCCAGTCCCGCGAGCATCCGCGACAGCTCCCGGACCCGGCCCCCGCGGTCCAGCCGCACCACACCGCTCTCGGTGACCAGGCCCTCGGTGGACTTCTCCACCACCAGATGGGCGTCGGCGAACGCCGCGACCTGCGGCAGATGCGTGACGACGATGACCTGGGCGCGCCGGGCCAGCCGGGCCAGGCGACGGCCGATCTCCACCGCGGCCTTACCACCCACACCCGCGTCCACCTCGTCGAAGACGAACGTGGGCACCGGGTCGGCACCGGCGAAGACCACCTCGATGGCCAGCATCACGCGCGAGAGCTCACCGCCCGAGGCGCCCTTGTGCAGGGCCAGGGGCGGAGAGCTGGGATGCGGGGCCAGCAGGACCTCGACCTCGTCGCGGCCGTGCTGACCGAACTCCTCGCCCGTGGTGATGCGCACGCTCACGCGGGCGTGCGGCATGGCCAGCGCGGTCAGCTCATCGGTCACGGCCGCACCGAACCGGTCGGCGGCCTCAGCGCGCACGCGGGTCAGCTCGGCGGCGGAGAGGTCCATACGCTCGTACAGCTCGTCGGCCTCGGCGCGCAGCGCGTCGATGCGCTCGTCGTCGCCCTCCAGGTCGGACAGCCGCTTGGCCGCGTTCTCGGCCCAGGCCAGCACCTCGTCCGTGGTCGCGCCGTACTTGCGCGAGAGCGAGGTGAGCAGCGCGCGGCGCTCCTGCACCAGGGCCAGACGGGCGGGGTCGGCGTCCACCGACTCGGCGTAGGAGGCCAACTCGGTGGCGGCGTCGGTGAGGATGTAGGAGGCCTCGTCCAGACGCTCGCCGATCGCGGCCAGTTCGGCGTCGTGCTCACGCACCGCCGTCACGGCCTGCCGGGCCGCCGAGAGCAGCGCGGCCACGTCCACCTCCACGTCGGAGGCCGGGTCCCCGGCCAGCGCCTCGTGGGCGGTGGTGGCCGCCACGCGCAGGCTGTCGGCGTGCGCCAGCCGCGTCTCCTCCGCGAGCAGCTCGGCGTCCTCACCGGGCCGGGGCTCGGCGGCGGCGATCTCCTCCGCGCCGAAGCGGAGCATGTCGGCCTCCTGGACGCGCTCGCGCGCCTGCTCCACCAGCTCCTCCAGCTCCGCCGACACCTCCCGGTGGCGCCGGTAGGCCACGGTGTACTGCTTGAGCGCCTTGGCCAGCGGCTCGCCCGCGAAGCGGTCCAGGGAGGAGCGCTGACGGTCCGAGCGCAGCAGGCGCTGCTGGTCGGACTGGCCGTGCACGGCGACCAGGTCGTCGGCGAGGTAGGCGAGCAGGCTCACCGGGGCGGACCGGCCGCCCATGGTGGCGCGCGAGCGGCCCTCGGCCGACACCGCGCGGGTGAGGATGAGGACGTCGTCGTCGATGTCGCCCCCCGCCTCCAGAACCCGGGCGGCCACCCGGCCACCCGAGGGAACGGTCAGGCGCCCCTCCACCACGGCCCGGTCGGCACCCGGGCGTACGCGCTGGGGGTCGGCCCGCCCACCGAAGAGCAGTCCGAGCCCGGTGACGACCATGGTCTTTCCCGCGCCGGTCTCGCCGGTGACGACGGTCAGCCCCGGTGACAACTCCAAAACGGCGTCGTCAATGACTCCGAGTCCCTGGATACGGACTTCTTCGAGCACCGATCCCTCTCCTGATAGTTGACGCCACTGCCCACGCGCGCGTACCACGCACGCGTGCACGACGCAGCCGGGCCGCGCGGCCCGGTCAGCGGCCGTGCTCGCCCCGGCCCCGCCACCCGGCGACCGACAATCCGAACTTGGCCACCAGCCGGTCGGTGAACGGCGCCCGGTGCAGCCGGGCCAGCCGAACCGGCGTGTCGGCACGGGTGATCTCGATTCGTGCCCCTGCGGGCAATTCGACCATACGCCGTCCGTCGCACCAGAGCACGCCCGGCGTCGTGGCCGGGACCACCTCCAGGGCCACGGTCGCGTTCGGCCCCACCACCAGGGGCCGCGCGAACAGGGCGTGCGCGCTGAGCGGCACGACCAGCAGGGCGTCCACGTCCGGCCACACCACCGGGCCGCCCGCGGAGAAGGCGTGCGCGGTGGACCCCGTGGGGGTGGCGCACACCACACCGTCGCAGGCCCAGCGCGAGAGCGGACGGTCGTCGATCTCCAGGACGGCCTCCAGGATGCGGCGCGCCTCGCCCTTCTCCAGGGTCGCGTCGTTGAGCGCCCAGTTGCGCACGGGCGGGCTCCCGTCCCCCCTGCCCCCGTTGAAGACCGCCACGTCCAGGGTCATGCGCTCCTCGACGTCGTAGTCGCGGTTGACGACACTGCGCACGGTCGCGCCCAGGTCCTCGCGCTCGGCCTCGGCCAGGAACCCGACGTGGCCCAGGTTCACCCCCAGCAGGGGCGCCCCGGCCGGGCGCGCGATCTCCGCGGCGCGCAGCAGGGTGCCGTCGCCGCCGAGCACCATGACCAGCTCGACGCCCTGGGCCGCCTCACCCGGCTCGACGACCTCGACCGGGGAGAGCACGCAGTCCTCCACGGCCAGTTCCTCAAGCTCGTTCTTGAGCATGCGCACGGTCAGCCCGGCCCGGCTCAGGCTCTCGTGGACCAGTTGGGCGCTGCGTACCGCGGCGGGCCGACCGGTGTGGGCCAGCAGGAGAACACTGCGTCCGCTGGTCATCGCCGTCCCCTTACGTTCACTCCCCGGCGGGGAGTCTGAAGTGCTGGCCGGGGCGTTCGCCGACCCGGCCGGGTCACGTTACCGGACTCCTGAGACACGCTCGCCACGGTCGCTAACGCGGCCCCTCCTCCACGGCCCGGGCCAACGCGTCCGGGTCCAGGGGCGCGGCCCCCGCGCGCATCCACAGGAAGTACTCGACGTTGCCGGAGGGGCCCGGCAGGGGGCTGGCGGTGACGCCGACGGTGCCCAGCCCCAGGGTGAGGGCGTGCGCGGCGACGTCGGAGACGGCCTCGGCGCGCAGCTCGGGCTCGCGGACCACTCCCCCGGCGCCGACCTTGTTCTTGCCGACCTCGAACTGGGGCTTGACCATGAGCACGAAGTCGGCGTCGGGAACCACGCAGTCCCGGAGCGCCGCCAGGACCAGGCGCAGCGAGATGAACGACAGGTCGCCCACGACCAGGTCGGGGCGGGGCTCACCGATCTGCTCGGGAGTGAGCTCGCGGACGTTGACCCGCTCCATCACGCGCACACGGTCGTTGCTGCGCAGCGACCAGGCGAGCTGGCCGTAGCCGACGTCCACGGCGGTGACGTGGGCCGCCCCGCGGCGCAGCAGCACGTCGGTGAACCCGCCGGTGGAGGCGCCCGCGTCCAGGGCCCGCCGGTCGGTGACGTCGAACGCGAAGGCGTCGAGGGCGCCGATGAGCTTGTGTGCGCCGCGGGAGACGTAGGGGGGCTCGTCGGAGGGCGGGCGGACCACGATGGGCTGGTCCTGGCCGACCTGGGTCGCGGCCTTGGAGGCCACGATCCCCGCGACCTTGACGAATCCGCCCTCGATGATCTCGGCTGCGTGTCCACGGGAGCGTGCGTGCCCGCGGCGGACCAGTTCCGCGTCGAGCCGGGTGCGTTTTGCCATGGTTACCGAGGATACCGGGGCTGTTCGGGGACGCTGGCGCCCTGGTCCAGCGCGCCAAGCACCCCGGACAGCTCCTGGTGCAGGGTATCGAAGACCGCGACGTGCTCGGCGGTGGGCAGGGTCTCCAGTAACTCCAGCCGCTCCCTGGTACTGCGCAGGGTCTGCTCGGCCAGTGCCTGGGCCTGCTCGTTGGGGTCCATGCCTCTCCCGGTGTTCGCGCTGGTCCGACTCTACTTCTTCGTGGTGCCCCTGCTCTTGGTGGTGCGCTTGGCGGCGGTGCGCGCGCGGGCCGTCTTGGCCGCGGTACGGGGCTTCCTGGCCGCGGGCTCGCCGGTGTCCCGGACGCCGGTCCCGGCGTCGGCCGCGGAACCGGTCCCGTCCTCAGAGGCGGGGGCGTCCGCGCCGTCGGCGACCGCGTCCCGCGTGTCCCGGACCTCGGTGTCCTTCTCGGCCTCCTCGGCCTCGGTCCCCTCGTCCTCGGCTCTGCCGGACCCGGCCTTCCCCGCCTTGGAGCCGTCCTCCGCGGACCCGGCCGCGGAAGCGCCCTCGGATGCGGCGGACACGTCGGCTTCGGGGCCTTCGGCCGCCGCGGCGGCCGCGGAGCGCACCGGAGAGGACGCGCCCGCGTCGACGGGGGCCAGGGCGTACTCGACCGCGTGGCGGGCGGCCAGGCGGCGTTCGAGCTCGGCGACCCGGCGCACCAGCCGCTCATGGTCGGCGCGCGCAACGACGTCCATCCGCTCCAGCTGGCGCCCGACCTCGGAGCGGACCAGGTCGGCGATGGCCGCACGGTTGGCCTGGCTGGTCTCGATGAGCTCCCCGGCCAGGTTCTGGATGCTCTGCCCCACCCGCGGCGGCAGGCTCTCCCCCTCCGCCGCGACCGGAGCGGCGGGGCCGTTGGCCCTGAGCAGGGCCTTGGCGGCGGCGACGGCCTGCTTGCGCGAGAGTTCGGTGAGGCCACTGGCGGCATCGAGGTAGGTGCGTACCGCGTCGACGACCATGATGACAAGTACTCCTTGATGGGACCGCGGAAGAGGAAGGGGGCGCGGGCAGGGGAAGCCGCTGCGCGACGGGGGGCCGTGGCCAACGCTACCGGGACGGAACCGCCGTTGACACGCGAACTCCCAAGGCCGCCCCATTCGTCCCGATGGCACCAAAGGACGCGAACACCCGGACCCTGGGGCATGATGTGGCCATGAGCAGCATCGACACGTGCCTCGCCGGCATCGAGAAGGTGAACCAGCGCATCCTCGCCCAATCCGACGAGAAGCGCCGCAAGTACATCCGTGAGCGCTCCCTCAGCGTGGAGGTCCCCGACCTGGAGACCGTCTTCGACATGCGACTCACCCTCGACGGCCTGGTCGACATCACCCACCGCCCCGCGGACCGGTCCGCACCCCGGGCACAGGTACGGATCACCGTGGGCAGCGACGACCTGGTGGCCCTGGCCGAGGACCGCCTGGACGCGGCCAAGGCCGTGTTCGGCCGCCGGGTGAAGGTCGACGCCAGCGTCGGCGACCTGCTGCGCGTGCGGAAGCTCCTGTCAGCTTCTCGGTCCTGAGGGACCGAGCGTGCGGTTGGACCACCCCGCTGGGTGCGAGGGAGCCCACCGCGTCTGACCCGACAACCTAGGGGGTGTCGGGTGGGACGTGTGACTTCCGCCCCGCGTCCCACGCCTCCTGGCCCCTGCGGGCCAGGACACGGGAAGCATTGCGGTCCGCGTGCGCAACGACGCCGCAGCCCCGACAGACGAACAAGGCCTGTGAGACCCGGTTGGCCCTGTGGGTGTAGGAACACGCGGCGCACTGGCGTGAGGAGTGCGCCGGGTCCACAAGCACCACCGGCACCCCCGCGCGGCGGGCCTTGTAGGCGATGAAGGCGCCCAGCTGGTGGAAGGACCAGGAGTGCAGCGTGACCCGTTGGGGCCTGCGTTGCCGTACCCGGGTGCGAATCTCCGTCAGGTCTTCGAGGGAGATGCCGCGCCCGGTGCGTTCGGCCTCGGCCACGATGCGTTTCGAAATCCGGTGGTTGACATCCTTGGAGTGCCCGGCCTCACGGCGGCGGCGCTTCCTGAGCAGACGCCTGGCGGAGCGGGTGCCCTTGGACTGGAGTTTGGCCCGCAACCGCTGTTGGCACCTGCGATACCGGTTGAGTTTGCGTCCGGCCATCACCTGACCATCGCTGGTGGTGGCGATGTTGACGATGCCCAGGTCCACTCCGAGGAAGGAGTCGGGGTTGATTTCGGGGGCATCGGGCACCTCGACGGACACCGCGAGAAACCAGACCCCATCCCGGCAGAGCAGGTCAGTCTCGCCGCGCCTGTGCTCGGCCAGCATCTTGATCTGGTCGGGGGAGCCGGTGAAGGGCACGTCCTTCAACCGGCCGTGGAAGGTCCACAGCGAGATCGTGCGGACGTCCAGGGCGAAGGACAGGTTGCGCGCGTCGTAGGGGTGCGCCGACTCCGGACGGAAAGCGATCGGTGTGGTCTCGATCCGCTCCGGGCGAGCCGAACCCCGGGGCCCGTAGTTGCCGTTGTTCAGGTTGGACCGGCGGGTGCGGTAGGCGTCGCACACCTTCTTGATGGCGTGCTGAGCCGCCTGCGAGCCCACCCCGGCCTCACACAACTGCTGGTAGGTGTGCTTGCGCAGCTCGTAGTTGCGCATCACACCCTGCTCGTGGGCCACCCTCGCCACCCAGGTGGCGTGGGTGTTGAGCACGCGCAGGGTCGAGGCAACACCGCCGCCTGCTCGGGCGACGGCGTGAGCCTGAGCCGCACCACGGCCTTCGACACGCCCACCACGGTGCACCCGGCCAGTGACCAAACGTAGTCAAAAGCAGTCGGATGTGATGCCTGTCACTGGTGGATCGGTGTGGTTCGCGCAGCGATTCCTCCCGGGGCCGCAAGCCCCAGGGTTCCTCACCACAACGAAGCTGAATCGACCGCGCGGCGACCGAGCGACGAACGGGGACGGGTACCGTGCTGGGATGCCACGCCAACCTCTCGAACTGGCGCCCTTCCGCGGTCTGCGCTACGCCGACCCGGACGCGGACCGCTTCATCGACGGGGAGTTCGACCTCGCACGACTCCTGGCCCCTCCCTACGACATCCCCGACGCGGACGAGGCACGTGAGCTACAGCGCTCCGACCCGCACAACGCGGCGCGGGTCACCCTGCCCTTCGAACTGAGCCGGCAGAGCCCCGCCGGGACGGGAACGACGGTGCCGCGCCGCTACCGCACGGCCGCCGACCTGCTGCGCAGCTGGATCGACGACGGGGCGCTCGCGCTGGACACGCAACCGGCGCTGTACGTGTACGAGCAGGTCACGGCCGACGGGCGGCGCCAGCGCGGACTGGTGGGCAACCTGCGACTGCCCGAGGAGGGCGCCGAGTCCGCCGTACGCCCGCACGAGGACGTGGCCGACCCGCCGGTGCGCGACCGGTTCCACCTGATGGGCCTGGCCCGGGCCAACCTCGAACCGATCTTCCTAGTCTACCGGGGCGGCGACGGAGACGCGTCGGCCGCGACCGAAGCGGTCGCGGGCGCCCCGCTGACGCACGCGCGCACCCGCGACGGAGCCGAGCACCGGCTGTGGGCGGTCACCGACCCCACCGTGCTGCGACGGATCAGCGCGGACCTGGCGGGCCGGTCCGCGCTGATCGCCGACGGACACCACCGCTACGCCGCCTACCAGCGCCTGCGCGCCGCCCACGACGACCCGGGCTGGCGGTACGGGCTGGCCCTGCTGGTGGACAGCGACACCCACCCGCCCCGGCTGGGCGCCATCCACCGGGTGCTGCCCGGACTGGACGCCGACGCCGCGGTCACGGCCGCCCGGACGGTGGCCTCGGTGGAACGGGTCACAGGCCCCTCCGAACACGCCCTTGACCGGGTGGAGGCGCCCGCCCTGCTGCTGGTCTCCGCCGAGGGCGACGCCCACCTGGTGCACGGCTTCGACGAACAGGAACTGGAGCGGGCCATGCCCGGCCGCTCCCCGCAGTGGCGACGTCTGTCGACGGCCGCCCTGCACGAGGTGCTGCTACCGCTGTGGGAGATGCCGGAGGAGCGGGTGCGAATGGTGCACGACGACGCGGCCGAGGCGATCGCGGCCGCCCGCGACGAGAAGGGCACGGCGGTCATCGTGCCCGCGCTGCGGGTGGAGCAGGTGTACGCGGTGGCCGACCGCGGGGAGCTGACCCCCCGCAAGTCCACCTCGTTCGGCCCCAAACCGCGCACGGGTCTGGTCATGCGCCTCCTGGACTGAGGGAGCGGCTCCGGGCCGACCCCCGCGCCCCGGCCACGCGGAACGCCCGGACCGCGTACACCGCCGCGAAGGCGAGCGCGGCGGCCACCAGCAGGCTCAGGGCGGTGGGGGCCAGGTAGAACGTCTGCCCCCAGGTCATGTCACGGCCCTGGGCCAGCAGCGCCGCCAACCGGTTCGGGAACACGGCCGCGACGATGACGGCCAGCCCCGGCAGCAGGCGCACGGCACTGCGCCACCGGGGACGCACGCGGGCGGCCTCCGCCCAGGCACCGGCGCGCCGCACACCCCGTTGGGCGAGGTAGCCGGTCAGCCCGACCAGGGCGACCAGGACCAGGTCGAGCGCCAACAGCACCGGAGCGGTCGGCGCGGCGGGCTCCCCACCGTCGGCGAGGGCCACCAGCCCGTACAGCAGCGCGGAGGCGTCGGCGCTGCCCAACCCGGTGTTGGCCATCACCGCGATCCCGTACCCGCTCTCGGGCAGCAGCGCCTGGTGGGCGGTGTAGGTGAACTGGATGCCCCCGTGCGAGACCATCCGCGTGCCCGCCGGGCTCTCCCCCGCGTTCCAGCCCAGCGCGGTGTCACCGCCCGCGCCGCCGACCGGGGTGTGGGTGGCGGCGATCCCCTCCTCCGACAGGACGCGGGCACCGTCGGCTCCCCGTCCCCCGTTGTTCTGCGCGATCAGCCAGCGGGCCATGTCGTGCGCCGTGGTGACCATGCCGCCCGCGCCGTTGAAGTAGCTCTGCGGCTCGGGAACCGCGACGGCCGCGCCCAGGACGGCGATGTGCCCCCGGGCCGCCCCCGCCGCGAAGACCTCCTCGGCGGTGTCGACGGTGACGGTGTCGTCCATGCCCAGCGGCGTGAACACGCGCTCGTCCATGTACTCGCCGAAGGTGCGGCCGCTGAGGACCTCCACCAGGCGGGCCGCGACGTGGTAGTTGGGGTTGTGGTAGCGCGACTCCGTGCCCGGATCGGCGGCCATCCCGGAGTCGGCCATCCGGGCGAGCGCCCCCTCCAGGTCGTCGGCCGCGGGAGCGCTCTTCTCCCGGAAGGCGGTGTCGGACATCCCTGAGGTGTGGGTGAGCAGTTGGCGGACGGTGACGCGGTCGGCGCGCGGGTCGTCGAGGGTGAACCCCGGCAGGTGTCGTGCCACCCGGTCGTCGAGTGCGAGTTCGCCCTCCTCCACGAGCTGCATGACGGCGAGCGCGGTGAAGGCCTTGCTGACCGAGGCCACACCCATGGGGGTGTCGGCGGTGAGCGCCCCGCCCCCGGAGTCGGTGCCGTAGCCCGCCGTGTGCACCACCTCGGCGCCCCGGGTCACGGCGACTGCGGCCCCGGGAAGGGGTGAGGCGTCCAGGTAGTCGGACACGTAGGCGTCCACAGCCTCGGGGGTCAGCGCGCCCGGGGCCGTGTCGAGGACCTCGGCCCGGGCGGGGGCGGCGGTGAGCAGCAGGAGGACGGCGGCCAGGCCGGCCGCCGCGGTTCTGGTCAGGGACATGGGGACCATCGTGGCGGGGCGCTGACCCCACAACCACGGTGCCGACCGTACGGACACCCTGGGGTTTTCCTCACCCCGCCCCCCCCTGCGCGCCTCCCCCCGGGCACGACCGCCCGATATCCACTGGCCCGCTACCGGCCACCTGCTGTACCCATGGTGATCTGCTCTGTTCCCTTCCAGCCGAGGAGTCCCCAGCGTGCCCGCCGAAGCGAAGAACCCCGGCCGCCCGCAGACCCGGGCGTCCCTGGCCCGCGACCTGACCGCACTGGGGGTCGCGCCCGCCGACACCCTCCTGGTGCACTCCTCCCTCAGCGCGCTGGGCTGGGTGTGCGGCGGTGAACAGGCGCTCGTGCAGGCCCTCATGGACGCCGTCGGCTCCGGGGGAACGCTCGTCGTGCCCACCCAGACCATGGACAACACCGACCCCGCGGGGTGGCGCGACCCGCCGGTCCCCGAGGACTGGTGGCCGGTCATCCGCGCGCAGGCACCCGGGTTCGACCCGCGCCTGACACCGAGCAGGTACATGGGCCGCGTCCCGGAGATGGTACGCACATGGCCGGGAGCGGTCCGCAGCGCGAACCCGCAGACCTCCTTCGCCGCCCTGGGCCCCCGCGCCCGCGACCTCATGGGGCACCACCCGGTCGGCTGCCGCCTGGGCGAGGACTCCCCGCTCGCCGCCCTGGAGCGCGTCCGGGCCAGGGTCCTGCTGCTGGGCACGGGATTCGACTCCTGCACCGCCTTCCACCTGGCCGAGTACCGAATCCCCCGCCCCCGCATGGAGCGGTCCGGATGCGCGGTCCTGACCCCGGACGGCGGTCGGGAGTGGGTGGCCTTCACCGACGTGCTCCTGGACGAGGAGGACTTCGCACGGCTGGGCGCCGACTTCGAAAGCACCGGGGCCGTGGTCTCGGGCCCGGTGGGCGAGGCCACCGCGCGGCTGTTCTCCCTTCCGGGGGCGGTGGCCTTCGCGTCCAGCTGGCTGACCGTGAACCGCGACAGGTGACCCCCTCCCCGGCGCGCCCGACACCTGCCGCGGCGGCGCCGGGTCAGCGACGCAGCGCACATCCCGACCCCGGGCGTGCGGTCCCGGACGGCGGGGGCCGCGTCATAGCCTGGGAGGCGACCACCGCCATCGCACGAAACGGGTTCTCCACCATGTCCCTGCTCGCCGCAGACCGTCCCCTGAACGAGATCCACGACGCGATGCTCCTGGACCTGGACGGGGTCGTCTACATCGGCCCGCGGGCCGTACCGGCGGCACCGGAGGCGGTGGGCAAGGCGCGGGCCGCAGGAGCTCGGGTGGCGTTCGTGACCAACAACGCCGGGCGCACCCCGGCGCGGATCGCCGAGCATCTGACCGAACTGGGTGTGGGCGCCGCCCCCGAGGACGTGGTGACCTCCGCCGAGGCGGCCGCCCGCCTGGTCGGCGAACACCACCCCGCGGGGTCGGACGTGCTGGTGGTGGGTGACACCGCGCTGCGCCAGGCGGTGCGCAGGAGGGGACTGCGCCCGGTGTCGGTCGACAGCCCCTCGGTGGTGGCCGTGGTACAGGGCTACTCCCGGCACATGACCCGCGACCTGCTCGACCAGGGCACGGTCGCGGTCCGCCGCGGCGCGTTCTACGTGGCCAGCAACAACGACGCCACCGCGCCCAGCGAGTGGGGTCTGACCCCCGGCAACGGGTCCTTCGTCCGGGTCATCGCCAACGCCACCGGGGTCGAACCGGTCGTCGCGGGGAAGCCGATGCGTCCGCTGCACGAGGAGGGCATCCTGCGCACCGGAGCGCGCAACCCGCTGATCGTGGGCGACCGGCTGGACACCGACATCGAGGGCGCGACCGCGCACGGCGCGGCCGGGATGCTGGTGCTGACGGGGGTGGCCACCCCGATGGACGCCCTCGCCGCACCGGAGCACCAGCGCCCCCGCTACCTGGCGTGGGACCTGTCGGGGATGAACCACACGCATCCGGCCGTCGTCCGCGAGGGCGATCGCACCCGCTGCGCGGGGTGGACGGTGACCGTCACCGGCGGCGCACCGCGCATCGAGGGGACCGGGGACCGGCTGGACGGGCTGCGCGCGCTGTGCGCCGCGGTCTGGGCGGACCGGGCGGCGGACCCGTCCGGCCCGGCCGCACGCGAGGCGCTGTCCCGCCTGGGCTGGTGAGCCCGCGTGGCGGGGCCTCACCGCCGCACCGCCCTGGCCGCAAGGCCGTCGGCCGCCCGGACCAGGGTCGCGGTCCTGGCCTCCACCTCGCACACGCTGCGCATGCCCTCCCTGCCCCGCCAGGTGCGGCGGCGCAGCTCCCCGGTCATCCGGACCACGTCGCCCAGCCGCCAGGCGCGGATCCCCTCGTGCAGGTCGCGGTCGAAGCTGGTGCAGGTGATCGAGTCGGACTGGCGTCCGCGGTAGCGGCTGTCGCGGGGGCGGGCCACACAGACCCGCCACGTCGCCAACCGGTCACCGCTGGGCAGTTCGCGGATGAGGGGGCGGGCGGTGATCCGCCCGGCCACGAGGATCTCGTTGCGGTGCTCGGACTCGTGCGGGCCCTGCCGCGGGGGCGGGATGTCGGGGGCGGTCCGGCTCGGGGTGACCGCGGGCTCCTGCTGCATGTGGACGTCCTCCCATGGGTGAAGAGCGAGGAGATGGGCACGACGCGGGCGGGGAACGGGGCCGAAAGCCGATGGTCCGGCCATCCGCGTGCGGTGGGGGCGTACGCTCCGTTACCAGGATCCCCCGACGGAAGCCCGCGGAAAAGGCCCGGCGCGAAGCTGTGGACAACCAGCCCCGGCGCCGGCCGCGCTCCGTGAAGCCCCTCCGACGAGGACCGGACCGGCCCCCGCCCCGACCAGCCGTGACACCCTTGTCCTAGAGTCGGGTCCTGTCCGGTTCGGCCCCGCCGAACCCCACGACGACCGAGGAACAGGGGTGCTTGCAGTGCACGACGACGTGGACGTGAGCGGTCTGCCCGAGGGGATCACCCCGCTGGGCGACGACATCTTCGCCATCGACACGATGCTCGCCGGATACCCGGGGATCGTGTCGAGCTACCTCATCCGCTCCCAACGGCCCTGCATCGTCGAGGTCGGCACCGCCGGTTCCGCGCGGGTCCTGTACGAGGCCGTCACCCGCCTCGGGCTGGCGCCCGCGGACCTGGCCACCATCGTGGTCACCCACATCCACCTGGACCACGCGGGCGGCACCGGCGACATGGCCGCCCTGTTCCCCAACGCCGAGATCGTCGTGCACGAGCGCGGAGCCCGCCACCTGGCCGACCCGGGCAGGCTGATGCGCAGTGCCGAGATGGTGTGGGGGGACCGGCTGGACAGCCTGTTCGGGCGGATGAACCCCACCGAGGCGGCCCGCATCCGGTCCGTGGCCCAGACCGGGGAGATCGACCTGGGCGGCGGGCGCCGACTGGTGACGCACTACGCCCCCGGCCACGCCAAGCACCACATGGGCCTGGTCGACACCCTCACCGGCGACCTGTACGTCGGCGACGCACTGGGCGTGTACAAGCCGCTCACCGGCGAGGTCAGCCCGGCCACGCCGCCGCCGGACTTCGACATGGAGGCGTGCCTGCGCACGCTGCGGCTGTTCGGGGACATCGACGCCCAGAGGCTGATGTTCTCCCACTTCGGCGCGGTCACCTCGGTTCCCGAGACCCTCGACCGGGCCGAGTCCGAGCTGCGGCTGTGGGTGGAGACGGTACGCGAGTCCCACGGCAGCACCGGCGACCTGGACCACGCGATCGCCATGGTGCGGGACAAGGTCGTCTCCCGCTACGCACCGATGCCACCGGAGGCACCCGCGGAGTCCGCCGCGATCCTGGACACCCTCAGCGGCGCGGAGACCAACGTGTCCGGGATCGTGCACTGGCTGGACAGGCTCGCCCGGGAGCAGGCCGAGGCCCGGACCGCGGAGGAGAAGGAGCGCT
>NZ_CBDRFA010000040.1:0-71576 GCF_965343085.1 Nocardiopsis synnemataformans
AGTGTATCCCGCCTGAGGTGTGGGATTTGCCCGAGATGCGGCAGGCGTGGGAAGAACGGGACGCCTCCACCGTCATCCGCTTGGTGCGGTGGAACACCGACCTTTCCCTGACGGCCCTGGTGAAGCTCACCGGACTGGCCCAGTCCACGCTCTCCGACATCGTCTCCGGCAAGACCGTCCTGAAGAACCTCGACAAGATCAACACCGCACTCGAAGGACTCAGCCTCTTCTGCCAACAGGCTCAGGAAGTTCCCAAGGAACCTCGGCTTCAACGGGTGGGCGAGACCTCCATGACTCCGTGGTCCGCTCACCGAGACGTCTTCGATATGGAGGAGTTCGCTCACGCCTTGGAGAGGCTTGAGAAGGCCTACACCACCGTCCCCTCCACGACGGTGCTCGCGCAGATCGGACCACTACATGGTCAGCTTTCTCAAATCATGTCCGCAGAGTATGAAGCTCAAAGATTGCGTGCGCGCTCTAATCTGCTTATGGGGCAAGTGCTCTGGGACGCTTCACAACGACGTGACGTCCATAGCGCCGCGGGACACTTGGACGAAGCTGCCGTCATAGCCCAGGCCATCGGAGACCACGACGTTCTCGCCCACGCTCTTCTGCGCCGCTCCTTCATCCCCCTCTACAGCCCCGCAGGGGACCCGCAACTCGCACTCGCCACAGCACGCCGAGCCATGATCACCGCACATGAGGACCGGGAACTGCGAGCCTTGGCGGCCTTGCACGTTGGCGAGGCCCACGCCCGTCTCCGCGACCACCACGACGCCGAGCAACACCTTGACCACGCTGATGCGCTGGCCCGAGAAGCCCCCGACCTTGATTCCGGTACCTGGGAAGGGCGCCGTCTACGCATCGCCGGATCGGTATACCTGGAACTCGACCAACCGTCGCGTGCCCAATCCGCCCTTGAACAGGCGGTGCACGTGCTTAGGGATCGCCCGAAGACGCGTGGGATCGCGCTGGCCAACCTCTCCTTGACACACGTCCGTCAACGCGAGGTCGAAGGCGCCACCACTGTGCTCCACCACGCTATGGATCTCTCCTGCACCACGCACGCGGGCGGAGCGACACCGCTGATCGCCTCGGTTGTCCGAGAGCTCGCTCCCTGGCGTACTGTTCCTGCCGTCGTCAACGTCCAGGACCGGTTCATCGACCTGCTGACCCGATAGGAACTCATGACCACCGACCAGACCACCGAGGCCAAGAACCGTCTGCGCCAGAAGGTATGGGACCGCCTGGACACAGCACATGCTGGCCGTACCGGCCCCGTGAGAGGGAAGATCCCGAACTTCCACGGAGCCGATCGGGCAGCCGAACACCTGGCCGCGCACCCGCGTTGGCAGAGTGCCCAGGTCGTCAAGGCCAACCCCGACAAAGCCCAGACCGAGGTCCGTCTCGCTGCCGTGCAGGACGGCAAGCTGGTATACATGGCGGTGCCGAAGATCGCCGGCACCGACCCCTTCTACCTCCTCGACCCCCACGCCCTCACCGTGCCGACCCATCTCGCTGTCACCGGCGCAGGAGCGGCTGAACACGCACCGCGCACCCGCCCGGAGAGGATGCAGCCGGTGGACGTCATCGTCTGCGGCAGCGTCGCCGTCAATCACCAAGGCGTCCGCATCGGCAAGGGTGCGGGGTACTCCGACATCGAGATGGGCCTCCTGGCCCATGCCGGACTCGTGCACGAGCACACCCTCATCGTCACCACCGTCCACACCCTCCAGGTCTTGGACGAACCCATCCCGGAGACCGGGCACGACGTGAGCGTGGACCTGATCGTCACCCCTGAGGGGATCATCACCTGTCCGCCCCGTCGCCGGCCCACTGGGATCATCTGGGAGGACTTGGAGGAGGAGAAGATCGACTCCATTCCGATCCTCCAGGAACTGCGCAAGTTCGCAGCATCCACAGGAGCCTCCGAATGCGGGTTCGAGGCCCGGCGCCAGTGGAGCCCGGTCCCTCACCGCGGTTCTGACGGGCAGGCGGGGTGTCACGCGGACCATTGGTCCGACGGCAACGCCATCGGCCAAGGGAAGTAGGCGCGCCCCCAGGTCCGCTGTCGCCCAGCGGACCGAGGGGCGGTGGGGGCCTTATTCCTTCGTTATCCTCAGCCCGCTGTACGCGTCGGAGTATTTGTCCAAAAGCCAGTAGGCCTCACGTCCGTTGCCGTTGTGATCGCCCCCGAACTTGGACGTGCAGTTGAGGTGTCCGCCGTATTCCCTGTTATAGATTCGAATGGAGTTATTGGAGCAGATCACGCTTTTTCCACTCACCGTGGCGTTGATACCGATCTCCAGCTTTCCGCCGTCGTTGTAAACGCTGTCGGTCAAGAGACGCAGCTTGTTTCGAATATCCACGGTGTCTTTGTCGGCGTGCAGGATACGGTCTCGCGACCGATCGCCTCCACTGGTGACCTTGAAATCGTCGTAGACGGTCGCGCCCTGCTTAGCGGTGATGGTTTTCTCCACCGTCGCCGTACCCTCGACCTCCACGTCCCCGGTGATCTTCGCGGGTCCAGCGACTTCCAGCTTTCCACTGTTGCTGTAGGCGCTGCTCTTCAGGAGTTGGGTTTCGACCCTGAACTGGGCGTTGGAGGTGTCCACCCAGAACATGTGGTTGCTCGCCGAGTCACTGCCCTTGGTGACCTTGAACTCTTCACGGACGACCGCGCCTCCCTTTGCGGTCAACTCTGCGGCCACCTCCACCTTGCCGCTGTCGGTGTAGCTGGAGGAGGTCAGCGTGCGGAGCTTGGATCGGACGTCCATGGTCTTGCCATCGATCCACAGGGCACGGTCCTGCTCCCTGTCGGTGCCCTTGGTGACCTTGAAGTCGTCGTAGACGGTCGCGCCGCCCTCGGCCTTCAACGCACCTTCGACAGTGAGGTTCTTGACCACCATGTCCGGCTTGAGGACGGTGACCATCACCGACCTCATGATCTCCACGTCACCGACCTTGCCTATGAGATAGAACGTCGTGGTCTGCTTGACGTCCTTGATCTCCTTGCGTTCGAGCTGAGTGACGTCCTCGGGCGGCTTGCCCCCGTACAACAGGGTGGTGGTGACCCCTTCCGACCGCTTCCAGGTCAGGACGACCTTCCCACCGTTGTCGATCTCGTAGACGTTGGCGGCGAAACCGTCGAGATAGAAGTCCTGCGGGAACTTGCCGGTGATGATGCTGAGGTTCCCCTGCCCCGTGCCCTCATAACCCTCGGTGATGCGCAGCTCCACCGCGCCGACCTCGTGGTTGACCGGGATCTCGGCGATCTGGAAGGTGAGCCCCTGGCCGGGTGCGATCTCGGTGTAGGGGGCGGTGGTGGTGAACTCGATCCGCTCACCGCTCCGGGAGGCGGTCCACCCGTTGAGGCTGATGGTGGACTCCACCCGCTCCAGGCTCAACGCCAGTTGGGCGGCCAGGTCCCCGGTGGGGATCTCCACGGTCAACTTCCTCAACCGCACCGGGTCGCGGCTGTTGTTGGAGGCCACGAACACCAACTGCGCGCGCTCGGGGTCCAGCTCACCGCCCTCCTCGGCGCCCTTGGGGGAGACCCGGATCGGGTACGGGGTCGTGTAGAGCGTGTACTCCAAGGCGGCCATGTTCTCCGGGCCGCTGCTCTGGGTCGCGATGATGGGCATACGCTGTGTCCTTGTCCGTTGTCGAGAGAGAGTCAGCTGTTCGGGCGTTGCGCGGCGACGGCGTCGTCCAGGACCAGGAACCCGGAGCGAAGGTGCGGCTTGGCCGCGGGCGGGCGTGTGGGGTCGGCCGCCTCGATCGGGTATTCCTCCCAACCCTCACCGACCGGTTCGGTCCACGACCAGGCACCGGTGACGGTCGAAGGGCGCGGCATCGACACCGCCGCCACCGGGGAACCGTTCACCTCCCGTTCGACGGTGGCGGCCAGGAGCGGGCCGGTCCGGAAGGACACCGACATGTGCTCCAACACCGGGTCCACGAACCGTCGGGGGATCTCCAGCCTCCCTACGGGCAGCACATCGGTGACCGCGTGTACGGGGGCGCGGGGGTCGATGAGCAGCATCACCTCGGCCGTGTCGTCGGGGTCCAGGCGGAGCCTGAGGCGTTCGCCGTTGCCGATGGGGCGCAGGTAGTCGGTGTCGGGTCCTTGGGGGGCGACCACCGTCTCCAGGTGCTCGTAGTCGCGGTTGAGCACGTATCCCACCAGGCCGTCGTCGGTCTGGGCGGCCTCGCCCAGGCGCACGGCCCACCGGTAACCGGTGGTGGCGGGGGCGGGCGGGTCGATGGCCTCACGCCAACCGAGGTCGGCTCGGGCCGGCCCCTCCAGCCGCATGTCCAGGCGGGCGCGGACTAGGGCCAAGGGGCGGCCGAGGAAGAAGGCGGCCCCGGCCGGGTCGGCGCCCCCGGGGTCGATCCCGGCCACCGCCTCGTCCACGGTGTCCAGCAGTGCGGCCAGTGTGTCCGGGCCCTTGCGCCGTACCGGTTCGAGTACCTCGTACAGATGGGGGTGGTCTTCACGCAGTTCGTCGAGGGTGTGCAGGTCCGAGCCGGGCAGCCTCCGCCAGGCGACCACCTGTTCCCCGCTATCGGGGTCCATGACCGTGCGCAGTTCCCCCAAGGCGTTCCCAGCCGGGTGGTAGCAGGCCAAAGAGGCGTCCAGTCGGTTGTGCAGTAGCCATCCGCACACTGGGTTGGCGGCGGGATCGAAGGCGGTCGGCTCCTCACCATCGGAGACGAGCGGTTCGAAGGAGAGCCGGGCCGGCTGGAGCAGCCGGGGGCCCAACTCCACGTACCGGTCCGCGCCAAAGTCGCCCACCGGATGGTCGGGCACCATCGAATCGGGGACGGCGTCCAGCGCGAAATGGGCAGGGTCGTCCTCGGGCACCAGGCGCACCGCTCGGCCGAACCGGTCCACGATGGTCAGGCTGGAGAACAGGATCTGTCCGGCGCGCAGATCGACGAACTCCGATTCGGGCCAGGGGTCGAACCGTCCGGGGAGCTTCCCCGGGTCGGGGGCCAGGCGCTGGCCGTCGCCGATCAGTTCGGCGATCTCGCCGGTGGGGGAGACGTGGCCTCCGGCCAGGCGCTGGGCCAGTCGGGTGGAGAAACCGTCCAGGCGTTGGGAGAGCAGATCGAGCTCTCCGGCCTCCTGACGCAGGGCCCGAATCGACGCCGGGTCGAGGTCGTCGCGGTAACGGGTGTAGGCGGCGAGCCTGCCGTCGAGGTCGGCGCCGGCGCTGGGCATCAGGTACTGCTTGCCGGCGATCTCCCTGAAGCCCTCCTCGCGCTCACCGCCCTTCCAGCGGTAGCGGACCCCGTCGAAGGTCCATCGGTCCGTCCCCTCCTCCTGGAAGGGGGTGTGGTAGTAGCGCAGGCTCCAGTGCAGGGACAGTGGTTGCCAGGCCTGCTCCCAGTCGTCGGTGCCGTACTCGGGCAGGGTGCCCTCGTGGTCGTCCAGGCCCAGGCTCTGGGCACGGGCGCGTTCGAGCACGAGGAATTCGGCGGCCAGCGACTCCAGAGCGGTGGGAAGCCCGGTCAGCTCCAGTCGATCCATCTCCTGACGCACGCCGGGCACGTCGACGCTGTTCCCGCCATCGGTGACCTTGGTGATGGCCTGGTCGGGGGTGCGGCAGGGCAGGAACCCCTCCCTGGAGAGCGGGGCGTGCAGTCGTGCCCCTTGGAGCAGGACGACCGGGTCGGCGGAGTGGTCGAAGCCCGTGTCGGGCACGCGCATCAGGACCCGGGTACCGGTGATCCCGTGTTCCTGCGCGTAGGAGCGCGCCTCCGTCTCCAGGTCCTCGTCCTCCCTGCCCCAGGGCAGGTCCTCACGACGCATACGGGCGAGCTCGGTGGCCAGTCGACGCACGGTGCCCGCGGCCCCGTCGGGGTTGTCCGGATCCAGTTGGGCGGCGATCTCGTCGGTGAACTCGCGGGGCTTGTCCTCGTAGGTGGGCATCCGCTCCATGAACCACAGGTGGTAGAGACGCTCGCGCGCGGCAGCCAGGTCACGTTCGATCCGGTCGTGCTCGGCCTGGAGCCGGTTGAGCTCGCCCACCAGGGAGTGTTCGGTGCGCAAACGCTGTTCGCGGACGGCGGCCGGTTCGGGCGGCAGCGCGGAGGGGTCGCCTCGGTCGACGATCTGCCAGGTGTAGCCGCCGGGTCCACGTCCGAAGCCGGAGCGGTGGGCGGCCCGATCCAGCAGGGTCCGTCCCTCGGGGCGATCCATTTCGTCCAGGGTGTCCAGGAGGAAGGCGCGGAACAGGTCGGCGTCCTGTTCGCTCATCGCCCCGGAGGCCTGGAGTTGCATCGCACCTTGGGCCTCGGCGGTGCTGTTGCCCACTGCCACGGCCACGTCGCGCCGATCGGGGATGGGGTCGTCGATCATCCCGGTGGGTTTCCAACCGATCCCCAGGACGGTGCCGGTGTAGAGCGACCGGCGCCGCTGTCCGGAACCCGAGGGGGCCCTCCACTCCAGGCTCTCCAACAGATCGGCGTAGTCGACGTCGTCGGAGAGGACGTCGCTGTCGGAGTCGGCGTACCATCCGGCCACGAAGTAGCTCAGTCGCTCCTCGCCCTCGACGTCCTCCAGTGGGTCGTGGATGGAGAAGACGTTCTCGTTGAAGGGCTGGTAGACGGAGAAGGCGAGCAGGCCCGGGCCGACGGCGGTGAGGAAGGGTTCGCCTTGGTCGTCGGGTTCTTTCCAAGGGGAGCCCTTGGTCAACTCCACCTTGCGGCCGATCTTGGTGGCCTCGGGGCGTGCGCTATGGGGGTCGACGAAGGAGACGGTGCCCTCCCACGCGTCCACGAAGTCGCTGTGCACCATCCAGGTCCGTACCTCGCGGGAGCCTGAACGGTAGCGGGTCACCAGCCACCGGTTGGGCACCAGGGGGAAGTCGCCGATCTCCCCGTCGGGGGTCTGGCGGCCCCGGGCGAGCGCCTCGGGCAACTGCCACTGGAGGTAGACGCCGGGCACGTCGTCGTTCTGCCACCACTGGGTGTCGTTGGAGAACGGGTCGGGGTCGGCTCCGCGCTCACCGTTGAGCACGGGGTAGTAGTTGGCGGCGGCCCGGTAGACGACGCTGGTGTCGCGCACGGTCTCGTTGACCGCCAGCGCCGCCACCTCGACGGGCACCACCAGGGTGTCGGACGCCGGGAAGCTCGTTGTGGTCATGGGGTGTCTTCCTAGTTCTGTGGGCGGGAGAAGCGCTGGATCTCGGGTGCGTTGACCATCTGGAGGGCGAACTGCGCCGGGGTCAGGGCGCCTGCGCCGACGGCCTCGGCCATGGCGGGCGCCAACGGGTCGCCGCCCTCGGTGACGGCGATGACGTCGGCGCCGAGCGCGGCGTCGGAGGGGTTGCGCAGGAAGCGGTCGAAGGCGTGCGTCTCCTGCGGGAACGGACCGAGTTCGGTGCCCACTTCCCCCTCGTTCGGGTCCAGGTTGCGCAACGCGAGCTGACCGCGGCTACTGACCCCGAAGTGCAGACCCTGCGGCGGTTCGGTGATGGCGAAGGCGTCCACCACCTCGGGGTACAGGAGCAGCACGATGTCCTCACCCACCCGTGCCCGGCGCGCCTCGCGGACCTCCTCGCCGTCACGATGAGCGGTGTAGAGGGTGTCGGGCCAGTTCGGCACCAGTTCGGAGCGGACCAGCACCGCCGACGCGGCCGTGACGGCTCCCTCCGCCGCCAACTCGTTGAGCGCGGAGTCCAGGACGTGGCCGACACCGACGCTGAGCGCCCCGTCCACGGCGGCCCGCACCCAACCGGGATCGATGTAGGCGAAGCGGACGCTTTCGGGCGGCAGGGCCCCTTCGTCGTCGCGGTCGTCGAAGGTGGGGACCACGTGGTCGAAGGGCACCTGTTCCAGTAGCCGCAGTCGGTCCAACCAGGCGGTGACCGGCTCCAACTCCTCCGACAGTACGGAGGTCAACGCCGCACGGGTCCGGCCACCGGCGACCATAGCCCGCAGGTCGGCCGTACGGGCCCGTAGCGGCGCGGTGCTCCGGGTACGGATGCGCTTTCGGCCCGAGAGCAGTGCCGGACCGGCGCCGCTGAGCGCCGCGGCCATCTCGCGTCCACCACCGGCGGTCAATAGCCGGTCGAAGGAGCGCCGTGCCCCGCCCGACCTCAGCAGAGCGGTGGTGTCGGCCACCGAGAGGTCCCCCGCTTCGGGTAGGGCGGCCAAACGGCGGGTGGCCGAGCGGGCCGCGGCCCGGTAGGCGAGCAGGTGGCGGCGGAACTCGGCGTCGGCCAGCGCCAGGGTGCGGCCCAGGGTGAAGGCGGCGGCGTAGGTGGAGTCGAAGATCCCGTACTCGGCCAGGTAGATCAGCGCGGAGCCGGCCGAGTCGAATCGGGGCGGCAGATCGTCGGGCAGTGGTCGAGCGGGGGCCGCGGTCAGCGGTCCCCGGTAGAAGGCGTAGCCGGCCTCCCCCGATTCCAGACGCTGGGGGAGCGGGGTGTAGCCGTTGGCCACGTACTCACGGGCGGTGCGTTCGGCGGCCGTGGCCCCGGAACCGTCCGGTACCCGCGACCGCAGCAGCAGATCGGGCTGTTCACCCTCGGGCAGCCCCTCGGTGGCCAGGTTGTTGACCACGTCCCCGAACCCGAGGGTGGTGCGGTCCTCCGCTTCGAAGGACCACGACCACAACGACACCAGCCGGACGTCGCCCTCCGGGGCGGTGCCGTCCAGGTAGGGCTCCCAGCCTTCCAGAGAGACCAGGTGAACGGCGTGCCGGCCTTCCGGGGCCGGGAAGCGGTTGGCGACCACCACCGAGGTCAGTTCGTCCTCGCGGGGCGGGTCGTCCTCGTATCCACTCCGGGTGTGGGTGGCGTCGGGCGGGCCGCCCTCCCGGGTGTGCGCGAGCAGCGCTGCCTCCTTCGCGCGGGGCAGTACCGCCGCCAACAGGTCTCCGGGGACCCGGACGGTGTCGCAGACCAGGTTCCATTCGTCGTCGAAGATCGTCTTGGGGTCGATCCCGGGTGGGGTGCCCTCCAGCTCTCCGTCGAGGAGCCCGCGGACGGTGCACGGTTCCACCAGCCCCAGGGCTTTGAGATCGTCGGGCAGTTCGTCCTCCCGGAAGACCAACAGCGCGGTCCACGGGATCTTGCGATCCTGGTCCGGCAGTATTCGTGCCCAGGCCAGAGCGGGCAGCTCGGTGGTGATGTGGGGGAGCAGGTGCTTGTAGTCGCCGACGGTGTCGGGGACCGGGTAGCAGGCCCGCACGTCGTCCTCGCCGAGCACGAACCGTTGGGTGCGCACGTCGAAGGGCTGCTTCGTCTGGGGCAGGTCCGAGCCGGTATCGAGGTCCTCGATGCCCTGGGTGAGGGTGATCTGATATTTGCCACCGGGGAGGGAGGGGATGCGGTGGTCGAAGAACCGGGTGCGGGTCTGTACGGGGTTCTCGGTCATGTCGAGGTGTCCTGTTCTCAGCCGGCGGGGACGAGCAGCGGCTCGCGGGTGAAGGCGACGGCGGCTTCGCATGCGTAGCCGGGCAGCTCGACGTCTCGGTCTCCCAGATCGAAGCCCAGCCCGGTCAGCGCGTCGGCGAGAGCGTCGCGCTCGCTCCTGGTGGCCGAGTCGACCGTGTCGCGGATCGTGGCGGCCGTGCCCTGGCGGTACACCGGAGCCGGTCCGTCCGGAGAGGCCTCGGGGTCCAACGGTTGCGGACCGTCCGGGACCAGAGTGGTGTGCGCCAGTGCCCTCTCGCTGATGTAGCCGGTGGTGGTGCCGTGGGTGACCGGAGGCGAGGTGAGTTCGACACCGGTGAGCCGGTCCGGGACCACCTGGTCTCCGGGTGCGGGCAGAGTGGACCCGGATCCGGGTCCGTAGAGGGCGGCGGGCATGGCGCCGCGCAGAGCGCCGTCCTCCCAGCCCGTCAGGGGCTCGGGGGAACCGTCACGTTCCAGCTCCACCCGGTGCACGCTGGTGAGACCGGATTCGTCCATGGGACGGATGCGCAGTGCCTCCGAGGAGTGCGCCGGGGCGGTGGCGTCCTTGTCCAGGTACAGATCGCGCACGGGCAGGGCCGAATCGGTGCGGAAGGTGAACCCCGCCGCCGAGACCTGCCAGGCCGGCCCCCGCTCGTCCCGGGCAGCGATGTCGTCACGCTCCTCGGACATCAGGCCGTTGCCCGCGATGATCCGCGCGGTGTGCTCCGGGGGCGGGAGCATCTCTCGAAAACCCTGCCAGTCCACCGTGGACCGGCCACTGTGCCGGCTCGCGCCGAAGTCGATGGTGAAGGAGACGAACCAGAGCTTGATCTTGGCCTTGCCGCCGGTGGGAGGCCCCCACACGTGGATGTCGGCGCCCACCTCGACCGTGATGGTGACACGGACGAACAGCAGCTTCACACTGGCCTGGACGCCGATGTAGACGCCGATGCCCACGTCGAAATGGAACGGCTTCCACTTGACCAGGGCGTCCAGCCACGCGTCCGCCCAGGCCTTGACCGGACCCGCGTGGAAACGCACCGCCAGCAGGCCGCCGGCCATCGCCGCCCCGGAGGTGAGGGCGAAGTAGGCCTGCCCGGTGATGCTCACCTGCGACCCCAGACCCCATTCCAGTCCCAGACGGGGCACTCGGGGGTAGTGCGCGGGCAGGTTCTTCTCGTAGTCCTTGTGGTAGCCGCCCACGGTGTAGACGAAGTCGCCCGCGTTGGGATGGTCACCGAACCACACCGCGAGCGCGTTGCCACCGCTGACCTTGCAGTTGGGATCCAACACGTACGAGGCGGGGGTGAGCTGGGAGCTCAACGACAGCTCGCCCTGGAGCGGCTTGAACACCGCGCTCACCGCCAGTTCGATGTTCGCGATCTTGCGTTCGCTCTCGGCGGGGAAGGACATCCCGCCCCGCCCCAGGATCGCCAACGCCAGGTCGGAACCGGCCTGGAGGACCATCACCGCCTCGCCCTTGAGCAGGTCGAAGCTGCTGAAGGCCATCCCTGCGGCGATCCACAACTCGTCCTCGGCCGGGGTGATCCACGGAGCCGCTCCACCGGTGAGGTTCTTGAGGATCTGCACCGGATCGCCCTTGGTGTCACCGATCGCCCCGGGGTCTTGGAGAGCCTGGACCAAAGGGAACCCCGGTACCTCACCGGCGTCGGCGGGCATCCGGATCCGGCTGTTCCACCCCATCCCGGCGGTGAACCCCCGAATCTGGAAGGGTGGGGGCCCGATCGCCTTGCGGGAGTTCAGCGCCCCGTAGGCGAAGAACGAGGGGTCGGTGCCCTCCTCGGGTTCGAAGAAGGCCGCGGCCCCGCTACCGGCCAGCGTCTTGGCGTCGACGGTGACCGCACCGCCGAAGACCCGCTTGTAGGCCGGGTCGTCGACGTCGCGCATGGTCAACGCGCCGGCGATCCTCAGGGGCGGCTTGCTGTAGGCGATCGAGACGATGCCGTCGGAGTAACCGGGTTTGAGACCGAGCGGGGTCACGGTACGGCCGGACATCCCGAGTCGACGTGAACCCCGGCCGCCTCGGTCCACCACCAGGAAACCCTCGATCCCGGCCACCACGTGCCGCCGGGCGCGGTTGGCCCGCAGCCAGGCTCGGGAGCGGCGTTCGGGGACGTCCTTGGGCAGAGCCCGACCCAGACCGTCACGCTGCTCGGGGTCCAGAACACGGCGCGCGCGGGCACGCAACGGCAGGGTCTCGACCGCGGCGCCCGGTTCCATGGAGGCGGACAACCAGGTGCCCTCGCTCAGCCGTTCGAGCTTCGGTGGCCGGGGGCCGCCGTCCACCGACTCCAGCCGGGCCGCGGCCTCACGTACCTCTTCCGCGGACAGGTCACGGTCGGTGTGCAGGACCTGCCAGTCGGCGTCGCCCTCGGCCACCAGCAGCCGGGCAGAGCCGTCGCGGTCGTGCACCACCGCCGTGCGACCGAGGTCGCCGGTTCCGGCCACGACGACGCCGTCCGGTCCGGGGTGCGCGGTCAGGGTGGTCGAGGGGGCCAGCGCGGCCTCCGGCAGCGCCGGGGCGTCGACGAAGCCGAGTGAGACTCCGAGGACGTGCAGTGGAACCGGATCGAGGCCTCGGGCGGTGAAGGGCTCAGAACCGTCGACCGGGGCGGTCAACTCGATGGGGAGGCCGTCCTCGGACATCAAGGTGACGGAGTGCCGTTCCCGATGGCCGTCGACCGAGGAACCCGAGGCCACGACGACCCTGGGTTCGGTGAATCCGGCGCGTACCAACGCGGCCAGGTCCTCGTCGAGTTCGTCCTCGGCCAGAGCGGCGTGGATCTTCGCCCCGGTGACGTGCTGATCATCGGCCTCGAAGACGATGTGTACGACTGTGCCCCGTTCCGGGGAGACTCCGCTGACGGACAGCCGGTCCAGGTCCACACGGGGGGTGTGGAGGCGTAGTTCGGGGGAGCCCAGAAGGGATTCCAAGCTTCGGGACGATCCGTCGAGATCGAACACCGAAGAGGGTAGTTTCACATTGTCGCGGGGGTCGTCCAGGAGAGAGCGCAACTCTCTGATTGTAAAGGGCATGACACCTCGAAGAAGACGGACGTGCGCGGAGCCAACGGGAAGTGGAGTCGCTCGCCTGTTGCGCGAGCGCGTCCCGATAACGGTGGACTGGTGTCCGCGTTCCGGGCCAGGAAACCACTTCAAGGCCGGTCGTCTGAGGAATTCTCTTCCCGGTGCCTATGGGCTGCCGGTATGTGGTGATTTGTTGACGAGGTTGCGTCAGAGTGTTCGGTAATTACAGACAAGAGAATTTTGGTTTAGGGGTAGGTCCGGAAAAACTGTGTCACGCTTTGGGAATCTGACGTATTGGGTTGTGCGTCGTCTTCGCCCGAGGAAGGGTTTGAAAGGGAACGTTGTGGTTTTCGCTCTGTTCGCGAAACCGGGCCCGCTCTTCGACCGGTGCGGCCACATCTTCGGGCCCGACTGCTCCCACAAGGAAAGGCCTCAGGAGGCGAGGACGAGGACGTGGATTAGGGCGACGAGGGTCCCTGAACTCAAGATGCGTCCCTCGGAGATCAGGCTGCGGACCTTGGCCAGGGGCACCCACTCGTAGACGCCCTCGTCGAACTCGGTCGGCCCCGCCACCAGCTCAGCTTCGCGGCCGGCGAACACTTGGTGGGGGCTGCCAACCGTGCCGATCATCGGCTCGAACGTGGCCACATGCTCCACCGAGCCCACCCGATGACCGGTCTCTTCCAGAGCCTCACACGCGGCCGTCTGCTCCGGTGTCTCCTCGGGGTCCAAGAGTCCACCGGGTAGTTCCCACCCCCCACACGTCGGACACGAACCGGTGCCGGTAGCTCATCAGAACGTGCTCGCCAGGCCGGTCCAGGACGGCGATCACCGCGGCCGAAGGCAGAGTAACCGTGTGGTGCTCGAACCTGTCCCCGGAAGGCGTGGTGATATCCGCCTTGCCCAACCGCACCCACCGATTGTCGTAGATGGTGCGTTCACCATGAACGGTCCAACGGCCGCTACCGTCCCCCGAACCCTCCGTACATCCCATGTACCGGACTGGCGTGACCGGACATGGCATGGAGATCGGGATCAGCCTCCTCGGAACGGTCCCGTTGACGGGGCCAGACCGGAGGCCATGGATAACCGCCCGGGCCACTCCACGGGTGACACGCGAGCTGAGGCTGAGTGATCCTCAGCTAAGCACCGTTTTCTGGCACACACTCGACCAAGCGGACACGCCCCTTCGCGGAGAAGTGCGGGAACCGATCCGTGCAGCATTTTCGTACTCTGACGTGCGGATTGGGCACTGGCTTACCCGTCTCTCCCTCTCTCCCCCCTCCGGAGAGCGGTAGCCCTAGGTGATCGCTCAACCACGGTGAACACCAGTGATTTTTCGCATCCCCGGACAACTCCCCTGCCTACGCTTTGGGCTGGAAGGTAGAACAGCACAGAATGTCTGGATACGGGTCCGTGCGCGATCCCCAGGACGCTCCGATGGAGTCCGCAGCCACGGCCGGGGATCCGATCAGTTCGCCGAGGAGAAGGAGTTCCCCGCATCAGGGGGAGGAGGAACGCCGTCGAGGTGATGGGACCGCTCTGGCGTGTGCTGTCGGGTATGACGGCGGTGTGGAGGTCGGGTGTGACCCACAGGTGTGTGCTCAGTGGTCGCAACGCCACTCGCTCCGGAAGGGAGTCGTTGGTGCACACCAAGGTGGTCTGGCCGTCTGCCATGGCGCGCACGTGTGAGGTGACGGCCAGGGTCGTTCCCGCCGCCGTCCCTACCCTCGCGGCCGGAGGAACGCTGTCTCCGCTGTCCCATCGTTGGAGGGTGAGCAGGCTCGGATCCCAGAACAGGGAGAACCCCGGCCCGCTCCTCACCTGGTAGGCGGGGCCGAACCACGCACCCATGGTGGACGCGAGCTCCAACGACTCCTCCTCACCCTCACACTTCTGTCCGTTTCCGTGGACAGCGACCACAAGCCCGGGCGGGCGGGTGGTTGTCCCGTACACGCTCTCGCACGCCTCCTCCATGCGCTCCGGGGTGGAGCGCACGCGCTCCGCCTACAACGCCGGCGGGCACGTGATTGAGGAAGCCATCGTGGTCGAGGGCGGTGAGCTGGTCACCAGCTATGAGGTCAACGAACTCGGACTGGTCACCGCTGTCACCGACCCTCGGGGCAACGAAGCGGATGCGCAGGCTTCGGCTTTCACGTCACTGATGCGCTACGACGTGCTCGGCCGTCTGGTCGAGGAACAGCTGCCCCAGGTGCAGATCGAACACCATGCCGAGCCCGCCGCCCCAGGCCGTCCCACGACCCGGTTCGGCTATGACCTGGTCGGCAACCTCACCCACCAGCAGGACGCCGAGGGACACACCTCCGTGTTCGGCTACGACCTCGTCGGACAGCAGACCACCAGCCGAGCTCCCGGCTTCACCGGAGTGGGCGGAACACAGGTGACCCCCCAGTCCAGCACCGAATACGACGCCTTGGGACGCGTCATTTCCCAGACCGATGCGCGGGGCAGCACCCGCACCTACACCTGGGACCAGCTCGGCAACCTGGCCACCATCACCGACCCCCAACTGGAGGGCTTCGCCGAAGCGGGGCAGTGGTCCTACTCCTACAACCCGGTCGGCGAACTCCTCGCCGTGACCGACCCGCTGGGAGCACGCACCGAAGCCACCTACGACGACCTCGGACACCAGGTCACCGACACCCAGATCGAACGCATCCCCGCAGCGGTGGCCTACACCACCCGCTACACCTACGACGCGGCGGGCAACGCCCTGTCCGTCGCCGACCCCCTGGACAACGCCACCACCAACACCTACAACCCCGCCGGAGAACTGACCCAAGCCACAAGCCCCACAGGCGAGACCAGCACGTTCGGCTACGACCTGGCGGGGCGGGCCACCACGGTCACCAATCCGGCTGGAACCCGGACGGTGACGGAGTTCGATCTGGCCGGACGCCAGATCCAGGAGAGCGTTCTCGACTCTGAGGGACAGGAGCTGCGGACCTCGTCCACCGCCTATGACGCCGCAGGCTTGCCCATCTTCCAGACCGATCCACTCGGCCACACCACCCAGACGGAGTTCAACGCCCTGGGATGGCTGACCCAGAGGGTGGAGCCGGTCAGCGACACCGAAACCATCACAACCACCTTCGGCTACGACGCTCTGGGGCAGCAGACCCGCATCACCGACGGCCGGGGCAACAGCACCTACACCACCTACACCCCCACCGGCCAGGTTCAGGACCTCATCGAACCCGCCACGGACGCCACTCCCGACCTGGCCGACCGCACCTGGACCACCTACTACGACGTCGCGAACAATCCCGTCCAACAGCATGTCCCCGGCGGAGTGGTGCGCGAGCGCACCTTCAACGCCTTCGGCAACCTGACCAGGGAGAGTGCCGCCGGAGCCGAAGTCGAAACCCAGGACCGCAGCTTCGGCTATGACCTGCTCGGCCGGCCCAACGCGATCGGTACCTCGGACGAGCACATCGAGATCGTCTACGACGACCGCGGCAACCAGGTCCAGTTCCTCGGCCCCACCACCGTCTCCTACACCGGCACCGCGCCCGGCACCACCACCAACTACGACGCCGCAGGCCGTGTCACCAACCGCCTGGACATGACCGGCACCACCACCTTCGCCTATGACGCCTCCGGCCGCGTCACCGAACACCATGACCCGGTCACCGGCACCGACCTGAGCATCGACTACAACCAGGCCGGCCTCACCGAATCCATCACCACCAACGGCGGAGCGGTCCGCACCTTCGCCTACGACGCACTCTCCCAACTAACCGAAGACACCCTCGTCTCCGCTGCCGGTGAAACGACCGTGTCCACCACCTACACCTACGACGACGCCGGACGCCTCACCGAACGCACCAGACAGGGAACCTCCACTACCGGCACCCACCACTACGCCTACGACCACGCCTCACGCCTGATCTCCTGGACCGCGCCGAACGGTGAAGAGACCGCCTACGCCTGGGACGCCTCCGGCAACCGGACCCAAGCGGGCACGGGAACCTTCCAGTTCGACGAACGCAACCGGCTGGTCTCCTCCAGCGACGGCGACGCCTGGTCCTACAACCCCGACGGGACCCTGAGCTCTGCGTTCGTCGACGGACAGCTGCGCACTCCGCAGTTCGACGGTTTCGAACGCATGGTCAGCTCAGGGAACGGTTCAGGCGAGTACGCCTATGACGCTCTGGGCAGAGTCGCGGAACGCACAACCGAGGGCGGTGAGGTCCACACCTTCGTCTACGCCGACCTGGAAAACAACCCGATCGGAATCCTGGACGGAACCGACACCCCCATCGCTGAGTACGGACGTGATCCCCACGGGCAGCTAGTCAGCATCGCCGACCAGGGCCAGGCCCCGGCACTGGCTTACAGCAACACCCACGGGGACTTGGCCGCGACCTACACGAGTACGGGTTCTCTCATCCAGGCCACCGACTACGGGCCCTTTGGAGAGACGGACGGTACCGAACCGGCGATGTCACTGGGTTACCAGGGCGAGTGGACGGACCCTGATACCGGCGACGTCAACATGCACGCCCGCTGGTACCAGCCCGAAACCGGCAGGTTCGCTTCCCGCGACACTATGACCCTGGAGCCGACGCCATCAGTACAAGCCAACCGGTACACCTACGCCAACGCTAACCCAGTTTTGTATACCGATCCCAGTGGACACTTCGTTCCTCTGGTCATCGGAGGGGTTTACCTCAGCGCGAAAGCTGTTGCTGCTATTAGCGGTGGTTTGGCGCTTGCTGGAAGTATGTACAGCGTAGGTATATACCAGCAGACGTCAAGACGTCCCATCAGTATTCGGACGCCTTCTGCGGAAGATCTGCACAGAATGTTTCCTGGCTTTAGAAGGTCTTCTCGAGGCAGGGTGGCGCCTGGTGGATACAGCTACAGTTCTTATCCATCCAAGAGTTTTAGGTTCTCCAGAACTTCAAAGAACCCCATTTCTCATGGTGGGTCTTCTTCTGCATGGGCTTATGCAAGCGCGTCAGGGAGCTCTGTCGTCAGGAGTTGGAACGGCTTTAGTGGTGGCCGCTATGGCGTCTTCGTTTCGGGCGGTGGAAGAAGTAGGTTTATTCCGCTCGTTGATCCGAGGCGGAGCATCCTTAAGAAGATTCTCAACACTCCTCAGGCTCGTCCTCCCATTAAGAACGAGTGGACTCAGGAAAGGCTGGACGAGCACCGAAAGCAGCGCGAAAAGGATATTAAAGTCGTCGAGGAGGTTGATTTTGACCTCGATGACTACAGTGAGTACGAGGATGCGTTGGAAAACCTGGATGAAATTCCTGGGTTTGAAAAGGTAGACGACTCGGGGGAATGTCGTTCTTTTATCGAGCTCAGCGAGATTAATAAACATGATCAGCGGGGAACTGCCGTAGGAAGATTCTGCGGGAAAGAGGATATCAATCCTGATGGCAAGGACGGGAGGTACGAGCCAGAGGGGGACCCGCCGGGGTATGTTTATGGCCAGGACAACAGGGCACATCTTATCGCGAGCCTCTTCTTTGGCCCTGGAAGTCCCGAGAACATAGTGGCAACTTACGCTAGAACGAATCTTTCCTCAATGAAAAAAATCGAGAGCAAAGTTAGGAGAATGCTGCAGAGCGACCAGGAGGTTATCTATGTTGTCTCTCCAGTCTATGAGGGAGACAAGGAGAGGCCCTGGGGGATCCACATGGCAGCGATTGCCGAGGATGGAACCAGTTTCGAATACTGTGTGCTGAACAGTAATAAATATTTCCGCAATGGTGGAGCTGTCGGTGGATCTGTTTGCCGAGGCTCTAAGTCCGCAGATTTCACCTACTGATAGGGATTGGCGAGAAGAATGACGAGCTTTGCTCGTGAAATAATCGAACTGGCTGGGCCAAGTCTTGTGTCAGACAAAGAGAAAATAGACTGGAAGGGAGTGGAAAGAAGAGTTGGAACTATGCTTCCCGAGGACTATAAGGCCCTCAATTCTGAGTACTTCGCAGTAAATCTGGGCCCTTTCTCGGTGGGTACCCCGAGGAGAGGGGCTCCCGGTTGCGCTGATCCGCTGGAGGCAACGATGGAAGCAGAGGAAATATTCAAAGAAGTTTACCTGGATGAACCTGAGGAGGTTTCAGAAGCTTACAAGGCAGATGGTACGCCTCTTGGCTCTCGGCCTGAGGTGCCGAAATTCTACCCTTCCGTGCCAGGACTGCTTAAGTGGGGAATGGATCAAATTGGAGGCCAGTTCTACTGGTATGTAGATGGACCTCCAGAATTGTGGACAGTAGTTGCTCAAGCCCGGGACGGATGGTGGGATGAACACGACATGTCCATGAGTGAATATATGTATCGAGTAATTAAAGGGAGTGTTCAGTGTACTGTTGTGGAAAAGGTAAATGTCGTTGGTCCTCTGTTGCGAGAATGACTGCAAAATAATGCCTGTGGAATTGTTTTAATTTTTTTAAAAAGAGCCTCTAGTGAAAGAGGTGTAGTAGTCCGCCCGGTGTATCACCGAGCGGACGCGTCGAGTGAGGTGCTATCCGCGCCAGTCGAGGACCTTGGTCACCACGTAGGACCTCAGATTGGCGGAGGACGCTCCGCACACGGCCCGGCGTTCAAGGCACACCCGGGCCGTCGCGACCAGGACCGCCTGCTGCCTGCCCACCTCCCAGGTCTCGAACGCCAACCCCGGGCGCACCAACCGCACGTGCAGGCAGCGGCCTCCGTCCGTAGCGGGGTGCTCCAGACCGACGACGAAGGTGTTGTGCAGCCGACGCATCGCCATGGCGGGCGGCAGCCGGTAGGTGTACCGGCAACGCTGCTGACCGGCGCCGGACACGTTCGCGCGGGCTTCGAGGGTCACGCACTCCCAGTCCTCCTCGGCGACGGTGACGGTCGCGTGCCTGGCACGCACCCACCGGTCGAACTCCTCGCCGTCGTTGACCAGGACGCTTTCCACTATGTCCATCGGTCGTCTCCCGTCGTCATCGCCCCGGGGGAGAGGTGGGCGGGCGCGACACCGATGACGTAGGTGCGCACCCGACGGGAGCGACGCCGTTTCGCTAGGCTGGGCATCGTCAACAGCTCCGTTCTGTTGGCCGTGCCCCGGACGGCCCACACCGTCGCGGGGCTGACTTGTGTCCAACTGTGGCTGCCGACGTCCTGAAAACACAGGCCATGCCCACCCAGCGATTAATTTGGATTGCACTGTGTTCGCTTGAAATAATCTGTGTTTCACTGGAGGCATGGAGGAACAGCACCCGGAGGCGAACGCTCGCTTCGGTCGGGAACTCAGCCGTCGCCGCCGAGCGAGCGGCTACACGCAGGAGCGGTTGGGCAAGCAGGTCGGAGTGAGCCAGGGGCACATCGGCAACATCGAACGCGGCGAGCGCTCTCCCGACCTGAAGCTCGTGACCGAACTGGACCGGGTTCTGGGCGCGGACGGACGACTCGAGAGGTTCTGGGGCCAGCTCAGCGGCGACGGAGAACCAGTCTGGCTGGACGACCTGGACCAGGTGGAACGCGACGCCGTGTCGATCATGGAGGTCCAGACGAACCTGTTCCCGTCCGTGCTCCAGGTGGAGAGTTACGCCTACGCCGCGGTGCGCGTGTTCTCCCCGTGGATGACGCCGGACGAGGTCGAGAGCAGCGTCCACTCGCGCCTTGCCCGAGCCCAGAGGTTCGCCTCCTCCGCCACCGTGTACAGGGCGGTGATCGACGCGGCCGTGCTGCGGCGCCGACCGAACTCCGATGCGGAGCTCATGTCCGAGCAGTTGCGGCGGGTGGTGGACCTCATCCAGGACCGGCGGATCTCCATCCAGCTCGTGACCACGGGCTGGCACGCCGGGCTCGTCGGTACGTTCAAGCTGATAGCTTCCTCTTCGGCTCCGGAAGTGGTGTATGTCGAGTCGGCGTACTCGGGCCGACTGCTGGACGACCCGCAGGCGGTGCAGCGCTTCCGTGTACTGCTCAGTGACGCGCAGGCCGTGGCGCTCTCCCCTCAGGAATCGCTGCACCTGCTCCAGGAAGAGTTGGCGAGGTTGGACCATGGTTGAGCAGACGTGGCGTAAGTCGTCCTACAGCGGCGGCGGGCACCAGGACTGCGTCGAGTGCCGTGCGGACGGTTCCGTGGTCCAGGTTCGCGACACCAAGTACCGCCAGCTGGGCCACCTGGCCTTCCCTGCGATGGAGTGGACCGCCCTGCTGGCGGGAACACAGCACACTACGTCCTGAGGGGTTGAGACTGACGGTGACAATTCGTTGAAGCAACGCCCTCGTTCTGGCCCCCCAGTAGCTGTTTGTGGAACACCTCTTGCGGTGTGTAGAACCCCAGACAGGCACGCGGCCGGGTGTTGAGCTCTTCGGCGATCGCAGTCGGATACGGCTGGTGCTGCGGGATCTTGATGCCCCTGGGTGGGTACTCCTGAATCAGCCAGTTGGTGTTCTCGTTGGAGCCGTGCTGTCAGGGGCTGCCCGGGTCGCAAAAGTAGACCGGGATTGAATTTGCTTCGTCCGCGTTACCACCTGTGACACACCAGGTCAGTGCCAGAACCGCGAGGGCTTTGCGTACGCATCGTCTGCCGCCACGTGAGCGAAATCGGGTCCCTCGGTCCTCTTGATAGCTAGAGGCGTTCGATACGGGCCGACCACGCGATGAGAACACCCACCCCACGACCGCGATTGCGGCTGTTGCTGCTGGACGGCAGCCCCGGAGCCGCCGCTCTGCTTCTCCTAGCCGCTCACCGGGCACTGCCTCCCTTCGACGCGGTGCTCGTCCCTGACACCGGGTGGTACCCGGCCGCCGGCTACCGTGCACTGGACCGCTTGCGCGGTATCGCCTCCGAGGCCGCTATGGGCTGGGAACCGGTCAAGACCGCGCCGATCGCCCACCGCACCCTCAACCCCCGCGGCTCCGTGCCGCTGCTCCCCCTGTTCGCCCTGCACCCCGACGGAACCCTGGGACGGTTTCCCGAAGGGTGCGCACGCAGCACCGCGATGGCCCTGACCCAGTGCATCCGCCGCCTGCTCGGTTACCCGCGCCCCACCCCGATCCCCGACGGCATCGTGGCCCAGTGCGCGACAGGAACCGGAACCGACCACGCTCATCCCGGGCCTGCCGTCGGCCCCCCGTTCGTGCGCTTGCACCGGCCCCTGGCCGACATCGGCTGGAGCGCGCAGGATTGCCGCGCGCTGCTGTTCCACCATGGCCTCGACCCGAACCCGGACCTGTCCTGTACGGCATGCCCCCACCGCTCTAACCGGTCCTGGGCGCGTTTGAGACGCACGGAGCCGGACGTGTTCGCCGACGTGGTCGCGGTGGACGTCCTCATCCGGCACTGCGGCCCCCAGGCGGCAACGCACGGCATGCCGCCCGGCACCACCTTCTTCCTTCACCCCTCCCGGACACCCCTGGACCAGGTCGACCTGAGCGCCGACACCGATGTCGCGCCGGACAGGTGTGTGCCGTGGGCATGCCACGGCTCTGCCACCGGCGGCACAGCGAACGGGGACGGCATCCGATGACCGTGACCCTGCCGCCGAACCAGCTCGCCGCCTCTGACCCCGCTGTGGTCACGATCGGTTCCCTGTGCACCGGTTACGCCGGGCTCGACATGGGCGTGGCCGCGGCCCTGAACGGCAACGCACGCCTGCTCTGGGCAGCCGACAACGACCCTCACGTCACCCGGTTGCTCACGCACCGGCTCTCCGACGCTCCCAACGTCGGGAACTTGGCGGCGGTGCCGTTCGCGTACGCATGGGGTGCCTACGAACCCGCCATCCGGCGGTGGGAGAAGGTGCTCGGCAGAGCGGCACCCCCACCCACCGAACCTGGCACCCGGGGACAACCCCGGCTGAGTGCCGCACTGGTCGAGTGGATGATGGGCCTGCCCGAAGGATGGGTCACCGATCCCGCCCTCACCCTGCCGCGCGCTGCCCAGCTTCAGGCGCTCGGCAACGGGGTGATGCCGCAGCAGGCGTGCGCTGCCGTGCGGCACCTGCTGGCCCAGGACCCCGAAGCCGAGTTCTTCAGCGGAAACGACTGAGGTGCCGATGCCCGGACACACCCCGCAAACCCCCGGAAGGACGGCATGCCGCGGCACCGGAGGTCGTGCCGCGGCAGGGGAGAGGAGTACCGGATGAGTGGCGGCACTAATCCACCGCACCGGCACGGAGAAACGGTCCCTGAGCAGGACGAACGCGGTTACTCTGCAGGCTCTGGTGGGCGGCGGGACAACACCGCGGACGCGCTTCCTGAGGTCTTCACTCCTGCGGAGGCCGCCGCACTGCTCAAGGTCCCCGAGTCCTGGCTGCGCAAGCGCGCCTCCGCGCGCCAGGTGCCCTGCACCTTCATCGGCAAGCATCTGCGCTTCAGCTCCAGCGACCTGGAGCAGATCATCCGCTCCGGACACCGCGCCCCCGTGTCCGGGAGCACCCGCCCCCGCCAACGACCCATCGAATGAGCACGTACGCAAGGAGTACGCATGGCCTACGCCGAACGACTCGCCAGGACCTGGCGGGCCCGCTACAAGCGCCCCAACGGCCTGTGGGGGTCCAAGTCGGGGTTCGACACCAAGGAAGCCGCCCTGCACTGGGCGGAGGAACAGGAGACTGAGGTGCGCCGCCGCACCTGGATCTCCCCCAAGGACTGTGAGATCGCTTTCGGCGACTTCGCCCGGACGTGGCTGTCCCAGGCCCGCCTGGCCGAGACGACCCGGGACAAGTACCGGTCCTACCTGGACACCCACCTGTTGCCGCAGTGGGAGGACTGGCCGCTGATCAGCATCTTCAACAGCCACATCGAGATCCAGGCCTGGGTCAACGAGCTGCACGAGGAGTTGGCCGAACCGAGCGTGTCCTCGGTCTTCGCCCTGTTCTCCACCGTGCTCAACGTGGCGGTGCGCGCCCGCCGCGTCCCCGCCAACCCCTGCAACGGGGTCCGGGTCTCCTCCGGTGACTACGAGGCCGACCGGCAGGTGGCCACCCCCGTGCAGGTGCTGCGGGCGGCGATGCGGCTGCACCACACCTTCGGGCGGGCCGGGTTCGTGCTGGCGCTGATGGACGCCTACACCGGCGCCCGTTGGTCGGAGCTGGTGGCGTTGGAGGCCCATGAGTACGACGAGGTGAACCGGGCCGTTCCGGTGCGCGCGCCGTTGCGCGAGTCCGGCGGCAGGATGTCCAAGGCCAAGCGTCCCAAGACCCCGGCGGGCAAGCGCTGGCTGCACCTGCCCGACTTCCTCGACGCGGTCTACACCGACCTGGTGGCCGACAGCGAGGGAGGGTGGGTGTTCACCGGTGGCCGTGGCGGGGTGTTGCGGCGGGGCAACTTCCGCTCCCGGTTCTGGCGGCCCGCGTGGGACGGCGACTCCCGTAGCGATCTGGGGTGGCTGCGCTCACCGGTTCTGCCGGGCTTCACCTTCCATGAGGGGCGTCACACCCACCGCACGTGGTTGGCGGAGGACGGGATCCCGGAGGTGGCGCGGGCGGCGCGGCTGGGGCACCGGATGACGGGCATGGCCAACGTCTACGAGCACGTGACCCCGACGATGAGGGCTCAGGTGCTGGCCGTGCTGGAACAGAGGTGGCGGGCGAGCGTACGCGCGCTGGCTCCGGGGGAGCGGGAAAGGCTCATGGAGATGGTCCCGCGGCTGGGTGAGTACTACCCTGTGGAGAACGAGCGCGAGGCTTCGTGAGAGGGGAGAGGCAAGATCATCTCCAGATCCTCTCCATAGCCGAAGCGATCGACATCTGAAGAGGACCGTTGGACGGCCTCTGACCTGCAGAAGCTGTGGTGGGCGATACAGGATTCGAACCTGTGACCTCTACCGTGTCAAGGTAGCGCTCTAACCAACTGAGCTAACCGCCCTCATCGGGGGATGAGGTGAAGCATGCTACGAGGCGGAGACGGGAATCGAACCCGTGTGCAGGGATTTGCAGTCCCTTGCCTCAACCACTCGGCCACTCCGCCGGAACGCGATGGGGGGCTGTCGAGTGACACCCATGCGGGCCTCTCCGAGCGGACGACGGGATTCGAACCCGCGACCCTCACCTTGGCAAGGTGATGCTCTACCAGCTGAGCCACGTCCGCGTGCGCCCCGGAGCGGACTCCGGAGCCGGAACCGTTCCGCGACCCTGGGGAGGCGGAACGGTTCCGTTCGAGCGGACGACGGGATTCGAACCCGCGACCCTCACCTTGGCAAGGTGATGCTCTACCAGCTGAGCCACGTCCGCGCGGCGAGTCCTGCTTTTGGGGTCTGTCCCCCTCAGCGCCCCTCGCTGCGTTAAGAACTCTAGCGGATTCCCGGCCAAGCGCGAAATCGGCCGGGCGCACCGGGCACACCCGTGCCCCGCCGTGGCAGGTCCCGCCGACCCGCCGAGGCGGCGGGAGCTACTTCTCCACGTGGGCAGGCGAGGAGGGCATGTCGGGCCGGGGAGGCGCCGAGAGGTACTGGCCGACCCTCTCGATCACCTTGTTCATCTCGTAGGCGATCAGGCCCACGTCGCTGTCGGAGGCCGACATCAGCGCCATGCAGGCGCCCTCTCCGGCCGCGGCGACGAAAAGGAAGGCGCGGTCCATCTCGATGATGCTCTGGCGGATGCCGCCCGCCGCGAACTGCTTGCTCGCTCCGCCCGCGAGGCTGTGCAGCCCCGAGGCGATCGCGGACAGGTGCTCGGCGGCGGGACGGTCCAGTCCGCTGGAGGTGGCCATGAGGAGCCCGTCGGTGGACAGGACGATGGCGTGCTGCGTACCGGAGGCACGCGTGAGGAGATCGTCCAGCAACCAGCTGAGCTCTCCGCGGGCGGTACTCGGTGGGGTCATGTCTCTCTTTGCTCTGTCAGTCGTCGTGCGTGACTTGGGACACGCGCACTGCGGGCCGCCGCCGAGGTGCCTTGGGGGAGGGCTCCGAACTCGGCTGCCACCGGTCCCGCATAAGCGTTGCCCAGATGATAGTCATTCGTAACTTATCTGTCCGGTCGCCACGGTGGATTCCGGGTGGGCCGCCCCGGCCGTGGAGCCGCGTGACCAGTCGCGATACCGCCGCAAAACGGGCACGGGTACCGGACCATCGGCCGGTGCCGGTCACGGGGCTTGCCAACCCGCCGTACGGAGGTTACGGAAGGAGCGGGCCACGACGCGCCGGCAAGGTGGGAGGATCGTGCGGACACCGGCCCTACCTGGGCTCTTGAGAACGTGGGGGTGGCAGATGAAGGTGTGGATCGCGGGTGCCGGGTACGGTCGCGGCACCGTCGTCGACGAGAGCGAGGCGCGCATTCCCGTGGTCGACCACGGGATCACGGTGGGTGACGGGGTCTTCGAGACGGTGCGGGCCCGCGAAGGCCGCCCCTTCGCCCTCACCCGCCACCTCAGGCGGCTGGCCCGCTCCGCGGAGGGACTGGGCATGGCCGAGCCCGACCTGGAGCTGATCGCCGACGGCGTCGCCCGCGCGGTGGCGGCCAACCCGGACCTGTCCGACGCCCGGGTGCGCATCACGGTCACCGACGGCGCCGGACCGCTGGGTTCGGACCGCTCCCCGGGCGAGCAGACCGCCATCGTGGCCCTGGGCCCCTTCCCCGGGATCGCCCCGCACGCCGACGTGGCCACGGTTCCCTGGCCGCGCAACGAGTTCGGGGCCCTGGCCGGGCTCAAGACCACCTCCTACGCCGACAACGTGCGCGCCCTGGCCCACGCCAAGCAGCGGGGCGCCAGCGAGGCGCTCTTTCGCAACGTGAGCGGCAACCTGTGCGAGGGCACCGGCAGCAACGTCTTCGTGGTGCTGGACGGCAGGCTGCTCACCCCGCCGCTGTCGGCGGGCCCGCTGGCGGGCGTCACCCGCGAACTCGTCCTGGAGTGGTTCGGGGGCGAGGAGGAGGACGTGCCCATGGAGCGCCTCCCCGAGGTCACCGAGGCCTTCCTGACCTCCACCGGACGCGACGTGCAGGCGATCCTGCACGTCGACGGACGCGCGGTGTCGGTCGAGCCCGGGCCGGTCACGGCCAAGGCCGCGTCGGTGTTCGCGGAGCGCTCCGCGGCCGACGTCGACCCCTGATCCCCGCCGCCGGGGACGGACACGGCTGAGGGGGCGGCGCGTGGTGCGCCGCCCCCTCAGCCGTCGGGAGTGCTCCGCGAAAGGCCCCGGGGCCCGCGGATCAGGAGTGCAGGTGCTGCTGGATCTCCTCGTCGAGGTTCACGAACTGGCCCTCCTGGCCCGCCGGGACGATCTCGTAGGTCCGGTGGAGGAACTCGGCCAGGGGAGAGACCTGGGTGTCGAACTCGGCCTGTCCGAAGGGGGAGGAGAGCGCGATGCTCACACTGCGGTCGCCGTTGTCGTCCTTGGAGGGCCACACGCGGACGTCGCCCTCGCCGACCGGGCGCACGATGCCGACGGTCAGGAGCTCGCGGGCGAAGATCCACTCGACGGGGTTGTCCTCGCCGGTGTGGAAGGCGACCCGTATGGCGTAGGGGTCGTCCGCGCTGTAGTCCAGGCGCGCGACCAGAGGGACCGCCGTGCGTTCGGGGACCACGAGCCGCAGGCCCAGCTCGGCGGTGGCAGTGGTGTCGCTACTGTTCATGTTCGCCAAACCTTTTCTCGTCCGGCCTTGCTGTTGCGGCGCGGGTCGGTTGCCGTCTCACGGGCTCCAACGCGGCTTCCCGCGGAACATGACGTGAGTACGGAGGCTTTCTTGGTGGGTGGGACCGGAGGTCTCGCCGCCCGTGCGACGGGCCCGGCGTGCCGCGGTGCGGCGCCACGATCCTTCGTCACTGTAATGACCAGGACAAACCAAAGATTTCCCAATGTTGGGTGTCCCACGTCACGCGGAGGTAATGAAGGGGTGGTGTTCGACGGGTCCACGGGGGCGGGAACTCCTTATCACTGCGGGGATCGGGGGTGGGTGCGGACACTCCAGCGATCCCCTCGGAAGGTTGTTGTGACCTCCGTCACATGACACAGTGTTCGCCGGGCGGTTCCGTGTGCGTCGAGCACCCCCGAACGTGCGCTAGAGTCTTACTTGTCCGGCCGACAGGGCGGACAGGCAGGCAGCTCAGGGCGATTAGCTCAGTTGGCTAGAGCGCGTCGTTCACACCGACGAGGTCACTGGTTCGAGTCCAGTATCGCCCACACGGCTCTGAGACGGTCCCACTCGGGGGTAGGTACCCCCGGCGGGGCCGTTCTCGTTTCCCAGGTGCTTCGCGGGACACGGCGCGGGTGCTTCGGCGGGGGCGCGGCATGAGGCCCGCCCGCGGGCCGCTGAGGGCCCGGAGGCCGTTCGGGCGGTGCGGGCGGGCCACCGGCCCGCAAACGGGCCCTACTCGGACGGGGTGTCCGGCAGCGGACGCCCGCGCCGCACGGCCCTGCGCTCGCGCAGACGCCGGAAGAACTCCTCCTTCAGGCGCATCCCGTACCGCTCCGCGCGGTGGAACCACACCTGGGCGGGCCGCACCACCTTCTGCGCCCACCGGAACTCGGTGCTGAGGATGACCAGTCCCAGGACGACCGAGGCCAGGCCCGGGCCCGGAACGACCATCATGACGAACCCGGCCAGGATCACGACGACGCCGACGGTCCCCACGAGCACGCTCCAGGGCAGGCGCAGCGCGGGGTGCGTGTGCATACGCCTGCGGAAGAGGCGCAGCCGCGCTCGCATCCTCCGCCATCTGCGCGCGCGGATGCGGCGGGTGGGGGATGTCTCCGGGGCCGACGGGTCGTTGGTGGGGCTCGGTGACATGCGCTCACAGTATTCGGTCGAAGCGAGTGGATGCATTCGGGTCGACTGGGGGCGATAGCCAGGGCATCTGTTGATTCTCACCGATCCCGACAGCGGGATCAATGGCCTTTCGTCAGGGTGTGGACAGCCCCTGGAAAGGTGACGTTCCATGACAGATCAGTCCCTGACTGGTTCTCTGCCCCGCCTCCGGCCGGTTCACGCGGGTACGCCCCGAAGAGTCCGAATCCCTGGCCGAATCCCCGACCGGGCTCCGGGGCCCGGACACCGGAATCCACCGCCCCACCACGTGTTCCGCGCCGCCAGCGCGGTCGCGCTGCCTGTGGACAACCGGGGCGGCCCCGCCCCGAAGCCGCTAGCATCGGGAGGGAGTACACGCCCGGCCGCGCGGAGCGGCCGGTCCGCGTTCGACATCGATCCACGTCTTCCTAGGAGTCACCGTGTCCGCCGCGCCTGAGCTGCACATCACCCTCGCCGGAACCCCGCGTGCGGTGGCGGCGAACACTACGGCGGGCCAGGCTCTGGAGGCCGACGGCAGGACCGTCATCGCGGCGCTGGTCAACGGGGAGCCGCGCGACCTCGCCCGGGAACTGCGCGAGGGCGACGCCGTCGAGCCGATCGCCATCGACTCCGAGGAGGGCCGGGCGATCCTGCGCCACTCCACCGCGCACGTGCTGGCCCAGGCCGTCCAGGAGCTCTTCCCCGAGGCCAAGCTGGGCATCGGCCCGCCCGTGGAGAACGGCTTCTACTACGACTTCGACGTCGCCGAACCCTTCACCCCCGCCGACCTGAAGAGCATCGAGAAGAAGATGCAGCAGATCGTCAAGCAGGGGCAGCGCTTCGACCGCCGCGCCGTCTCGGACGAGGAGGCCCGCGCCGAGCTGGCCACCGAGCCCTACAAGCTGGAGCTGATCGGGCTCAAGGGCGGCGCCACCGAGGCCGCCGAGGGCGCCGGTGTGGAGGTGGGCGCAGGTGAGCTCACCATCTACGACAACGTCCACCCGCGCACCGGCGAGCTGTGCTGGAAGGACCTGTGCCGCGGGCCGCACCTGCCCACCACCCGCGTCATCCCGGCGTTCAAGCTCATGCGCACCGCCGCCGCCTACTGGCGCGGCAAGGAGACCAACCCGCAGTTGCAGCGCGTCTACGGCACCGCCTGGGAGAGCAAGGAGGCCCTCAAGGACCACCTGACCTTCCTGGAGGAGGCCGAGAAGCGCGACCACCGCAAGCTCGGCTCCGAGCTGGACCTGTTCTCCATCCCGGACGAGATCGGCTCGGGCCTGGCGGTCTTCCACCCCAAGGGCGGCACCGTCCGCCGGGTCATGGAGGACTACTCGCGCCGGCGGCACGAGGAGAGCGGGTACGAGTTCGTCTACACCCCGCACGCCACCAAGAGCACCCTGTTCGAGAAGTCCCAGCACCTGAGCTGGTACGCGGACGGGATGTACCCTCCCATGCAGCTCGACGGCGGCCAGGACTACTACCTCAAGCCGATGAACTGCCCGATGCACAACCTGATCTTCGACGCGCGCGGGCGCTCCTACCGCGAGCTGCCGCTGCGCCTGTTCGAGTTCGGCACCGTGTACCGCTACGAGAAGTCGGGCGTGGTGCACGGCCTGACCCGCGCCCGCGGCTTCACCCAGGACGACGCGCACATCTACTGCACCAAGGAGCAGATGGCGGACGAGCTCGACTCGCTGCTCACCTTCGTGCTCGAACTGCTGCGCGACTACGGCCTGGACGACTTCTACCTGGAGCTGTCCACCAAGGACCCGGAGAAGTACGTCGGCGGCGACGAGGTCTGGGAGGAGGCCACCGAGACCCTGCGCGAGGCCGCGCAGAAGCAGGGCCTGGACCTGGTCATGGACCCGGGCGGCGCCGCCTTCTACGGCCCCAAGATCTCGGTGCAGGCCAAGGACGCCATCGGCCGCACCTGGCAGATGTCCACCATCCAGCTGGACTTCAACCTGCCCGAGCTGTTCGACCTGGAGTACACCGCGGCCGACGGTTCGCGTCAGCGCCCGGTGATGATCCACCGTGCCCTCTTCGGCTCCATCGAGCGCTTCTTCGCCGTCCTGCTGGAGCACTACGCGGGCGCGTTCCCGGCCTGGCTGGCGCCGGTGCAGGCGGTCGGCATCCCCATCGCCGACGAGCACGTGCCCTACCTGCGCGAGCTCGCCGCCAGGCTGCGCGCGGAGGGCATCCGCGTCGAGGTGGACGCCAGCGACGACCGCATGCAGAAGAAGATCCGCAACGCCCAGAAGCAGAAGGTGCCCTTCATGCTGCTGGCCGGTGACGAGGACGTCAGCAAGAACGCGGTGTCCTTCCGCTACCGGGACGGCTCGCAGAACAACGGCGTGCCGCTGGACGAGGCGGTGGCCGAGATCGTCGCCGCAGTGCGCGAGCGCCGCTAGACAGCGTTCTTCGGGGCCTCCGCTTCGGCCCGGACCGCACACGAGAGGAGCGCCCATCCGGGGACCGGGTGGGCGCTCCGCCGTCTCGGGTCAGCGCCGCTCGCCGGGTGTCTGGGACTCCTCGTCGTCGCGGAACAGGTCCGCTCGGGAGATGCGCGCGGTCGCGTTGGGGTCCGGGGCGGTCGTCTCCTCCTCGTCGTCGCGGAACAGGTCCGCGCGGGAGATGCGCGCGGTCTCGTTGGGGTCACTCATGAGGGTGCTACTCCTTGTTGCTACGGGGGCAAGGCGAATTTTATCCGCCTCCCGGGGCGGGGCAGGGCACTCGGACGTGCGCGAAGGCCGCTCAGCGGCCGGGGGCGCGCCGTTTCCAGGCCTCGGCGGGGACCCGCTCCACGAGGGCGATCAGGTAGTCGGCGGCGGTCACGGCCCGGTCGGGATCCAGCCGCATGGCCGCCCACGTGAGGACGTAGTCCCCGCTGAAGCGTACGGGAAGGGATCGTGACCTGGGATCGGTCAGCAGCCACTTGGTGACCACGTTGTCGAGCACGGCCCCGGTGAACGCGGGATCGTTGCCCGACGTGTGGAAGGCGCCGGCGAAGTCGTCGTCGGAGGCGTCCAGGTCCCGCCTGCGCAGTACCTGTAGTTCGGCGTTGGGTCCGGGGGTGCGCACGGCCACCACGCGGTGGACACGGCGGACCCGCTCCGTGCCCCTGCCCGTCGTGTGGGTCTGCTCGAAGGCGACGACCAGGTGCTGGCCCCGGCGGCCGGTGAGCACGTGCTGGGCGCGCGGGTGCGGTCCGAGGGTGGCGCGGGGGAGCACGGCCTCCCCCAGCGGGCTGGGGAGTTGCTCGGTGTAGGTCCACCCGCGCTCACGTGCCCACCCGCGCAGTTCGGTGGAGCGTTCCTTGCGAAAGTGCGCGGCGACCGCGATCGTGCCGGCCGACATGACGACGGCGACCAGCGCGATCACAGACAGGGCGCCTTCCATGTCTCCTCCGGCTGGGGGATGTGGGGTGGCCGTGGGCCCGCGGCGGGCCCATCCTGAGCAGGCCGGGTCGGGAAAGTCGGGGACCCGCGCTGGCCGTACGGGTCCATTCTGTGTTGATTTCGGGTGCTTGTCACCCCTTGTTGTTGTTCTGCGGTGACGCTGGGGGTTCGCGGCCTCGCGGCGTCCGCCGACGGTCTACCCGCAACGGGCACGACATCACCGTCACCGCGCGTCCCCGCCCGGTCACCACCTGCGCGAACGCCTCCCTCCGCGCGGCTCGGGGAACCTCCTTCGCCTGCTGCGCCGCCCTTCACGCCACCACCGCCTCACGGGAGCGCGGTCATATGCCCATCACGCACGGTGATCACTGTCCGGAACCGGCCACCGTCCGCCCCGTCCGTGCCGGAACCGCCCTCACGCGTCGATCGCCGCCGCGGTGGCACAGGCCCGGCGCCTCCGAACCCGGACAGGACCGCGTCGGTCTCACGCGGGTACTCCGCTGGCCGGGCCCGGGCGCGAGGAGGCCCCCGGGAGGAGCGCTCCCGGAGGCCGTGCGCGTTCGGATCGCGAAGCGCGGACGCCTAGGGTCTGTTTTTTGAACCGGCCTTAGCTTGTGGGGGGTTGGTTCGGGTGCCCACGGGGTTCTGGAGGTGGCGGAGGCGGGTTCGTGAGGAACGGGCGAGCCCGCCGGAGACACCGAAGGTTCCCGTGCTTCGGGCGCCCGAACACGGACCAAAGCGAAGCGAAGGTCCCAAAAAACACTGCCTAGGCGGGCAGGCCCAGCTCGCGGGCGATGAGCATCTTCTGCACCTCGCTGGTGCCCTCGCCCACCTCCAGGATCTTGGCGTCCCGGTAGAAGCGGCCCACGGGGTAGTCGTTCATGAACCCGTAGCCGCCGAACACCTGTGTGGCGTCCCGCGCGTTGTCCATGGCCGCGTTGGAGGCCACCAGCTTGGCGACCGCCGCCTCCTTCTTGAAGGGCTCGCCCGCCAGCATGCGCGAGGCCGCGTCGTAGTAGGCCAGCCGCGCGGTGTGCGCCCGCGCCTCCATCTCCGCGATCTTGAACTGGATCGCCTGGTAGCTGCCGATGGCGTTGCCGAAGGCGTGCCGCTCGTGGGCGTAGCGCACGCTCTCGTCCACGCAGCCCTGCGCCAGGCCCACCGACAGCGCCGCGATGGCGATGCGGCCCTCGTCCAGGATCCGCAGGAACTGGGCGTACCCGCGCCCGCGCTCACCGACCAGGTTCGCCTCGGGCACCCGGCAGTCCTCGAAGACCAGCTCGTTGGTGTCGGAGGCGTTCCACCCCACCTTGGAGTACTTCTGGCCCACGGAGAAGCCCGGCGTGCCCGCGGGCACCAGGATCGAGGAGATCTCCGGCCGCCCGTCCTCCCGGCGTCCGGTCACGGCGGTGACGGTCACCAGCGCGGTGATGTCGGTGCCCGAGTTGGTGATGAAGGACTTCGTCCCGTTGATCACCCACTGGCCATCCTCCAGGCGGGCCGTGGTCTTCGTGGCGCCCGCGTCGGACCCGCCGTCGGGCTCGGTCAGCCCGAACGCGCCCAGGGACTCACCGGAGGTCAGCCGCGGCAGGTAGGTCTGCCGCTGGTCCTCGGTGCCGAACCGGAAGATCGGCATCGCGCCCAGCGACACCCCGGCCTCCAGGGTGATCGCCACCGAGGAGTCCACCCGGGCCAGCTCCTCCAGGGCCAGGCACAGGGCGAAGTAGTCGCCGCCCATGCCCCCGTGCTCCTCGGGGAAGGGCAGCCCGAACAGGCCCATCCGGCCCATCTTGGCGACGATCTCGTACGGGAACGCCTCCCGCTCGTAGTAGTCGCCGATGACCGGGGCGACCTCGGTGCGGGCGAACTCCTCCACGGCGGCCCGCAGGTCGGCGTGCTCGGTCGAGAGCTGGTGACGGTTCATGTGTGCGACTCCTCGCTGGTGGCGGGGGAGGGCGCGTCCGACGGGGTGCCGGCGGACGCGTCCCGGACGGGTTCGACGGTGACCAGGACGGCGTCCATGGGTACGGACGCGCCGGGGCGCACCGCCACGGTCGCGACGGTCCCGTCGACGGGTGAGGTGACGGAGTGCTCCATCTTCATGGCCTCCACGACGGCGAGCGGGGTCCCCGCGCTCACCGCCTGCCCCACCCGCACGGCGACGGAGAGCACCGTGCCGGGCATGGGGCTGCGCACGGTCCCGTCGGCGGCCGCGTCGTCCTCGCGCAGCGCGGCCGCGACGGGCTCCTCGTGCAGGCTCCAGGCGGTGCCGCCCGTACCCAGCCACCGGTGCCCGGTGGCCGGATCGTCGGCGCGTCTGTAGGCGCGGCGGCGGCCCGCGTAGGTGACGGTCAGCCAGTCGTTGTCGGGGGAGCGGCGGACACGGGCCGCGACGGGTTCACCCGCGCCGACCCGCACCCAGTACGTGTCCCGGCCCACGCGCCGCACGCGCACGACGGCGGGGTCGTGCCGGGGCGCCCGCAGCCGCCACGGTGTCCACGCCGGTTCGCCCATGCGCCACCCGTCGGGGACGGCGAAACGGTCCGCGGTGGCGGGCCCCTCCAGGTCCAGCTGGTGGTCCAGGGCCGCCGCCGCGTAGACCTCTTCGGGAAGGGACTCGGGCGCGGGCTCGGGCGGGTCGGACCCGATCAGGTCGGTGCTCAGGTCACCGGCCACCACGCGCGGGTGGCGCAGCAGGCGGCGCAGGAACGCGGTGTTGGTGACACACCCCAGCAGCAGGTACTCGGCCAGGGCGTGGTCCATCCGACGCAGCGCCCTGGCCCGGTCCGGACCCCAGGTGATCACCTTGGCGAGCATGGGGTCGAACACGGAGGTGATCTCCCCGCCCTCGGCGATCCCCGAGTCCACCCGGACCTCGTGGCCGGAGGGCTCGGTGAGGGACAGGATCGGACCGCCCGTGGGCAGGAACCCGCGGTCGGCGTCCTCGGCGTAGATCCGCGACTCCACGGCGTGCCCGTGCCAGGACACGTCCTCCTGGGCGAAGGGCAGCGGTTCGCCCATCGCCACCCGCACCTGGAGCTCGACCAGGTCGATGCCGCGTTCACCGCGCACGGTCACGACCTTCTCGGTGACCGGGTGCTCGACCTGCAACCGGGTGTTCATCTCCAGGAACGAGAACGACAGCTCACCGTCCGCGCCCGTCTCGGCGATGAACTCCACCGTGCCCGCGCCCACGTATCCGCAGGAGCGGGCGGCGGCCACGGCGGCCTCGCCCATGGTGGCGCGCTGGGCGTCGGTGAGCAGCGGGGAGGGCGCCTCCTCCACCACCTTCTGGTGGCGGCGTTGCAGGCTGCACTCGCGCTCGCCCAGGTGCACGACGTTGCCGTGGCCGTCGGCCAGGACCTGCACCTCGATGTGCCGGGGCCGCTCCACCAGCCGCTCCACCAGGAGGGTGGAGTCGCCGAAGGAGGCCAGGGCCTCGCGCCGGGCGGCCGCGGCGCTGGCCGCCAGGTCGTCGGGGGAGTGCACGGATCGCATGCCCTTGCCGCCGCCTCCGGCGGAGGGCTTGATGAGCAGCGGGTAGCCGGTTCCGGCCGCGGCGTCGAGCAGCGCGTCGTCGTCCAGGGGCTGTCCGGGCCTCTCGGTGAACCCGCCCAGGACGGGCACGCCCGCGGCGGCCACTGTGTCCTTGGCGCGGATCTTGTCGCCCATGGCCTCGATGGCCTCGGCGGGCGGACCGACGAAGGTCAGTCCGGCGTCGGCGCACGCCCGTGCGAAACCGGGGTTCTCGGACAGGAAGCCGTAGCCCGGATGCACCATGGTGGCGCCGCCCTCCACGGCGGCGGCCACGATCGCGCCGACGTTCAGATAACCGTCCACGCGCAGGGCGAGGTCGGCGGCCAGGGTGTGCGGGGCGTCGGCGTCGGCGTCGGTGTACACCGCGACCGAGCCGATCCCCATGAGGTTCAGGGTGCGGAGGATCCGCAGTGCGATCTCGCCCCGGTTGGCGACGAGCACCGTCGCGGGGGCCGGGCTTCGTGGTGTGGCGGTCAAGGGTTCCTCACATCCGGAAGACGCCGTAGCCCACCGGCTCCAGGGGCGCGTGGCGGGCGGCGGACAGGGCCATGGCGAGCACGTCGCGGGTGTCGGCGGGGTCGATGACGCCGTCGTCCCACAACCGGGCGGTGGAGTAGTAGGGGCTGCCCTGCTCCTCGTACTGGTCGCGGACGGGCGCCTTGAAGGCCTCCTCGTCCTCGGCGGACCACTCCTGCCCGCGCGCGGCCATCTGGTCGCGGCGGACGGTGGAGAGCACCGAGGCGGCCTGCTCGCCGCCCATCACCGAGATCCGCGCGCCCGGCCACATCCACAGGAACCGGGGCGAGTAGGCCCGACCGCACATGCTGTAGTTGCCCGCGCCGAAGGACCCGCCCACGACCACGGTGAACTTGGGGACGCGGGCGCAGGCCACGGCGGTGACCATCTTCGCCCCGTGCTTGGCGATGCCGCCCGCCTCGTAGTCCCGGCCGACCATGAACCCGGAGATGTTCTGGAGGAAGACCAGCGGCACGCCGCGCCGGTCGCACAGCTCGATGAAGTGGGCGCCCTTGAGTGCGGACTCGGCGAACAGGATGCCGTTGTTGGCGATGATCCCCACCGGGTGGCCGTGCAGGTGCGCGAACCCGGTGACCAGGGTCGTGCCGTACTCGGCCTTGAACTCGGTGAACTCGCTGCCGTCCACGATCCGGCCGATGACCTCGCGCACGTCGTAGGGGGTGCGCGTGTCGGCGGGCACCACCCCGTACAGCTCCCCGGGGTCCAGCGCCGGGGGACGGGGCTCGCGCACCTCCCACGCGGGCGGTTCGGGCGGGCCGAGGGTGTCGGCGATGCGCCGGACGAGGGTGAGGGCGTGCGCGTCGTCGTCGGCCAGGTGGTCGGTGACCCCCGACACCCGCGAGTGCAGGTCGCCGCCGCCCAGCTCCTCGGCGGTGACGACCTCACCGGTGGCCGCCTTGACCAGCGGCGGGCCGCCCAGGAAGATCGTGCCCTGCTCGCGCACGATGACCGCCTCGTCGCTCATCGCCGGGACGTAGGCGCCGCCCGCGGTGCACGAGCCCAGCACCGCGGCGATCTGCGGGATGCCCATCCGCGACATCGTGGCCTGGTTGTAGAAGATCCGGCCGAAGTGCTCGCGGTCGGGGAAGACGTCGTCCTGCATGGGCAGGAAAGCGCCCCCGGAGTCGGCGAGGTAGACGCACGGCAGCCGGTTGTGCAGCGCCACCTCCTGGGCGCGCAGGTGCTTCTTGACGGTCATGGGGTAGTAGCTGCCGCCCTTGACCGTGGCGTCGTTGGCGACCACGACCGTCGGTCGGCCCATGACCCGGCCCACGCCCGCGATCATCCCGGCGCCGGGAGCGTCCTGCCCGTCCGCGCCGTAGAGCCCGTACGCGGCCAGGGGGGCGATCTCCAGGAAGGGGGAGCCGGGGTCCAGGAGGAGGTCGACACGGTCGCGCGGAAGGAGCTTGCCCCGTTCGACGTGCCGTGTCCGGGTCCTCTCCGGGCCGCCCAGGGCCGCGGTGGCGATCCGCTCGCGCAGCTCCAGGGCGAGGGCGCGGTTCGCCGCGTCGTTGGCGGCGAACGCGGGCCCGGCGGTGTCCACCGCCGTGCCGAGCACAGATGCCCTGCTCATGGTGTCCTCTCGTGGAGGGGTGTTAATGCTCACTAACATCTGGGATGTTAGTGACTACTAACATGGGTGTCCAGGGCCCGGCGCGACACCGGGGGAGGGGAGGAGACCGGATGGGGGTCAGACCCGCGGGCGAGCGGCGCACGGCGCTCCTGAGCGCGGCGGCGCGGCTCTTCGCCGAGCGCGGCTACCGGGGGGTGTCCATCGACGACCTCGGCCGCTCCGTCGGCACGACCGGACCCGCCCTGTACCGGCACTTCCGCGGCAAGCAGGCGCTGCTCGGCGCGGTGCTGGTGGACATCAGCGAACGCCTGGCGCGCCAGGGCGGCGAACTGGTGGCACGGGCGCCGGGCGCCGAGGAGGCGCTGGAGGCCCTGCTACGCGGGCACATCGCCTTCGCCCTGGACGAGCCCGCCCTGATCACCGTGCACGACCGGGAGCTGGGCAACCTCACCGACGCCGACCGGCGCCGGGTGCGCCGCCTCCAGCGCGGCTACGTCGAACAGTGGGTGGGGGTGCTGGGCGAGCTGCGCCCCGACGCCTCGGCCACCGTCCTGCGCGCCGCCGTGCACGCCGTGTTCGGACTGCTCAACTCCACCCCGCACAGCCGGGGCGAGCTGTCGCGGCGGCACATGGCGCGGCTGCTGCTGGAGATGGGCCGGGCCGCCCTGACCGCCCCCGCCGCCGCGCCCGAGTAGCGCCCGCCCGTGGGCCGTTTCCCTGGTACCCGCGTGCCCCTCCGGCCCCGCGTGTCCCCGCTCCCACCCCGCCCATCCCGGGATTTGGCGCCGGTCATGCCCTGCGCTGACCCGCCGCCGGGTAGACAGGGCGCCAGGCACCGGAGAGGAGGGCCGCCATGAACGTGGTGAGCAGGGGTTCCCAGGGGCGCCGGGGAGGCGACCCCTCGCGGGTGCCCCCGGGACAGTACGAGACCCACGACTTCCCCGTCCTCTCGGCCGGACCCACACCGCACGTGGACACGGCCGAGTGGACCTTCGCGATCGCCGACGAGGCGGGCGGCACGCGTTCCTGGACGTGGGAGGAGTTCCTGGACCTGCCCCAGGAACGACCCCGTGTGGACGTCCACTGCGTCACCCGCTGGTCCAAGCTGGACACCGACTGGGTGGGCGTCAGCGTGGACACCCTCCTGGAGGACGTGGAGACCGCGGCCGAGTACGCCCTGGCGGTCAGCCACGGCGGCTACACCGCCAACCTGCCGCTCCAGGACCTCACCGACGGACAGGCCTGGGTGGTGCACACCTTCGGCGGGGAGCCGCTGGCCACCGAGCACGGCGGGCCCGCCCGGCTGCTGGTCCCGCACCTGTACTTCTGGAAGTCGGCCAAGTGGGTGCGCGGACTGCGGCTGCTCGACGAGGACGAGCCCGGGTTCTGGGAGCAGGCCGGGTACCACGACTACGGCGACCCGTGGCGTGAGCAGCGCCACCAGGGCGACTGACGGCGGTCTGACGGGGACCGGGGCGGGCCCGCAGCCCGCCCCGGTCCCCGTCCTACATCTACATGCCGCCCGTGGCGCCGCCCGTGTCAGGGCTCTGCTCCACCGGAGCCGCGGGGGCCTCCTCGACGGGGGCCTGCGGGGCCTCCTCGACGGGGGCCTGCGGGTCCTCGCCGACCACCGGCGGTTCGGCGTCCTCCCCGAAGACCCCTTCGAAGAGGAAACCGAGCACCCCCCCAGGGCGCGAGTCGTCCTGGTCCGAGGTGGCGGCCAGGGCCGCTCCCGTCCCGGCGACGGTCAGTCCGGCGGCCAGCACCGCCGCGGCGGTGATCCTGGTGAACGCACGCATACGCGTTCACGACTCCCTTCGTGTCGGGTGTCAGTACATGACGTGATTATTCTGTTACAGAAAGTCACCAAGGTCACGAACTCCTCGCACGTGGGAGTTTCGGACCGACCCGGGGAACCGCGCCGCCCTCCCCCAGGGGCCGCCAACGACGGGCAAAGTCCCCGGAACGCCGCGGGTGGCGGCTCCGGGATCTCCTGACCCGGCCATACATTGGCCGCGGCCATGTGGGTAGGGCTGCGTCCAACGGTCCAACGGACGCACACAGCCGTCCCGCCCCACGACACGTCAGAAGGAGCGCTGTATATGTCTCGGCCTCGTATCGTGGTGGTCGGCGCGGGCTTCGGTGGTCTCCACACCCTGCGCCACCTCGAACGCCGCATCCCGGCGGGCGCGGCGGACATCGCCCTCGTCGCGCCGCACGACTACATGCTCTACAGCCCCCTGCTGCCACAGGTGGCCTCGGGACTGCTCACACCGCAGTCGGTCGCCATGTCGGTGCACCGGCTGACGCGGCAGACCCGGTTCGTCCCCGGGCACGCCGTCGGCGTGGACCCGGGGGACCGCGTGGTCGTCGTACGGCGCCCCACCGGCGAGCTCGCCCCGGTCCGCTACGATCGCCTGGTCCTGGCGCCCGGCGGGGTCACCCGCGCCTTCGACATCCCCGGTCTGACCGAGCACGCCTACGGCGCCAAGACGCTGGCCGAGGCGGTGCTCCTGCGCGACCACGTCCTGGCCCAGCTGGAACTGGCCAACGACAGCCGCGACCCGGCCGAGCGCGAGGAGCGCTGCCGCTTCATCGTCGTCGGCGGCGGCTACACCGGGGTCGAGACCGCGGCCTCGCTCATGCGCCTGTGCCAGGAGGCGGCCAAGCGCTATCCGGACCTGCGCTCGGTGATCCGCTGGCACCTGGTGGACATCGCGCCCAAGGTGCTGCCCGAACTCGGCGACCGCCTCGGCCGCAAGGCGCTCGACCTGATGCGCTCCATCGGCGTCGAGGTCAAGCTCAAGGTGAGCGTGCGCGAGGTGACCGACGACAAGGTGGTGCTCACCGACGGCCGCGCCCTGCCCTGCCGCACCCTCATCTGGACGGCGGGCGTCTCGCCGAGCCCGCTCATGGAAACCCTGGACAAGCCCACCCAGAAGGGCCGTCTGGAGGTCGACGCCGACCTGCGGGTCCCCGGACTCGACGACGTCTTCGCCATCGGCGACGCCGCGGCGGTGCCCAACCTCTCGCACGAGGACAGCGACTACTGCCCGCCGACCGCCCAGTACGCCACGCGCCAGGCGGCCACCGTCGCCGAGAACGTGGTCTCGTCCGTCCTGGGGCGCCCGATGAAGGAGTTCCGGCACCGGGACATGGGGCTGGTCGTGGACCTGAGCGGGAACGACGCGCTGGCGCGCGTCATGCAGCTGGAGCTGAGCGGACTGCCCGCGCTGGGCGTCACCCGCGGGTACCACCTGATGGCGGTGCCCTCCGCGACCGCCCGGGCGCGCATCCTGGCCAACTGGGGGATCCGCAAGGCCACCGGCGGCGACACCTCGCGCCTGGGGTTCGCCGACGGCGGGCGCCCGTCCTCGTTCGTGGCCAACGAGTCGGTCGACTACCTGGACGCGGACTCCTCCCGCCGGGAGGGCGCGCGACTGCTGGAGAACCTGCACGCGCGCTACGGCGAGCACTGACCGGGGGCCGTCCGGGTCCGGCGGGCCCGGACGGCCACGCCTTCGCCGACCGGCCGCGGCGGCCGCCACGCCCCGCCGCGGCCGGTCGCGTGCGGGGCCGCGGGGGTCAGGAACGGACCAGGCGGGCGATCGCGTCGGAGGCCTCGCGCACCTTCGCGTCCGCCTCCTCGCCGCCGTTGGCCACCGCGTTGGACACGCAGTGCTTGAGGTGCTCGTCGAGCATGGACAGCGCGAAGGACCGCAGCGCCTTGTTGGCCGCCGACGTCTGGGTCAGGATGTCGATGCAGTACTGGTCGTCCTCGACCATCCGCTGCAACCCGCGGATCTGGCCCTCGATACGGCGCAGCCGGTTGATGTGGCTCTGCTTGTCGTTGCTGTAACCGTGGGTCGCAGCCATGCTCCCGCTTCCGTGTCGTTCCTGCTCAGATGCCATTACCATACCCCCTCGTGGTATCCAACGGCGGGGACTGGGAACGCATTCCGCCGGTGCGCCCCCTCCGAGTGCGCGTGTCGCCGCCAACGCGGCCGTAGTAGGAGTTTCCCAGACGAACGGGGACCGCTCGCCGTGCCGGGAGGCACGCGCGCCCCGCGCGCGGGGGCCGTCACCGCGCGTAAACGTCCGGTCCGCTCTGGGCAACGCGGGGGCGGGGCCCTTGCCCGGGGCCCCGCCCCGAACCGACCATGGGCGGTATGACTGACAGCGCCGAGAACGACATCATGGCCACCATCCGAGGGCTGATCGACGAGGAGCACGCGCTCCGCTCCACCACCGAAGGGCTGGACCCGCAGGAGCGCGCCCGCATCAAGCAGGTCGAGGAGGCGCTCGACCAGTGCTGGGACCTGCTCCGCCAGCGCAGGGCCCGCAGCGAGTTCGACCAGGACCCCGACGAGGCCGAGCCGCGCCCGGTCTCCGAGGTCGAGAACTACCGGCAGTAAGGGGTCCGAACCGAAAACCCCGCGTGCTCCGCGAGCGTCAACACGGGTACAGCGGTGCCGGGCGGTAACCGCATGACCGCACGGCGCCCCACCCCGGGAGCACAGAAGGAAGCGCATGCTCACCACACTGACCGGGCTGGGCCTGGCCTCCGCGGCCGGGCTCAACGCCTACATCCCCCTCCTCCTCGTCGGGCTGCTCGCACGCTTCACCGACCTGGTCCCGCTCGGCGAGTCCTGGCAGTGGATCGAACACCCCGCCACCCTCGTGGTCCTCACCGTGCTGCTGGTCGTGGAGTTCGCGGCGGACAAGATCCCCGCGGTCGACAGCTTCAACGACGTCCTCCAGACGGTCGTGCGCCCCACATCCGGCGGCATCACCTTCGGCGCGGGGGCCTCCGCCGTGGAACTCGGTGAGATCACCGGGGCCGCCTCCGGCGCCGCCGCGGGCGGGGACGGGGTCTCCTGGTGGGCGGTGGTCGCGGGCGTGGTCGTCTCCCTGGCCTTCCACGCGGTCAAGTCCCTGGCCCGGCCGGTGGCCAACTCCGTGTCCCTCGGGTGCGCGGCACCGGTCGTCTCCTTCCTGGAGGACGCGGTCAGCTTCGTCACCTCGCTGCTGGCCCTCCTGGTGCCCGTCCTCGTCCTCGTCGTGTTCCCGCTCCTGGTGGCGGGGAGCGTGTGGGCGGTCCGGCGCGGTCGGCGACTGCGCCGGGAACGCCGCGAGGCGCGAGGCGCCGAGCGGCAGGGGGCGGACGCGGACACGTGGACCGGTGCGGACGGCGGTGGCCCGGCGGGGGAGTACCGCCCCGGGTGAGGCGCCCCGGCGGGCAGGGGAGTCCGGCCCGGGGTGGCGCACGACGCATTCCCCGGCCGGGGCAGGTGCCCGTAAAGTGCGGTCAATGGCTGAGACGACTTTCGACCGAAACGACACCACGCACATCGTCTGGGACTGGAACGGCACGCTCCTGGACGACAACCACGCCAACCTCGCCGCGGTGAACGCCGTGTGCGGCCTGTTCGGCCGCGACCCCGTGGAGATGGACCACTGGCGCTCCGTCTTCCGCCGCCCCCTCATCCCCTGCTACGAGGAGCTCCTCGGCCGGGCCTTCGAGGACGGCGAGTGGGAGCGGGCGGAGCGGCACTACGACAGCAGCTACCTGGAGCACCTGCCCTCCTGCGAGCTCACCGTGGGCGTCCCCGACGTGCTGCGGGAGTGGACCCGCGGCGGCGGCACCCAGTCCCTGCTGTCCATGGCCTCCCACGACCACCTGGTGCCGCTCATCGAGGAGCGCGGCCTGACCGCGCACTTCACCCGGGTGGACGGCCGCCAGTTCCAGACCGAGCACGACTCCAAGGCCGAGCACCTGGTGCGCCACCTCGAGCACCAGGGCATCGACCCGGCCCGGGTCGTGCTGATCGGCGACATCGACGACGACGCCCGCGCCGCCCGCGAGGCCGGGGCCCGCTCCATCCTCGTCGCCAGCGGCCTGATGTCCCGCGCCCGCCTGGAGGCCACCGGCTCCCCGGTGGTCGACTCCCCGGTGGCCGCCGTGGCCGCGCTGCGCGGGAGCTGAGGAGACCGGCCGCGCCCGGGGCCGCCGCACCGGCCACCCGGCCCCCGGCCGATCGGACCTTCGGGCGCCGGACTGGCGGGGACGCGAAAGGTCCGGTCACCGGTCCTCCCACCCGCCTCCGGGCCCTGTCAACGGGGGCCGCCCACGCCCGCGCGCCCGCCCGGCTGTGGGCCCCGCACACCGGTTCCCTCCCACCGGTGACCTGCGCACTCGGCGCGCATCCCGGCCCCCGTCACTCCGGGGGCCGGGCCGTCGGCGCCGACATGGTGTGTTGTTAGATGGGTCTCACAGCGACACACGGTCGGCAACACACGGTCGGCGACACACAGCCAGCAAAACACCGTGCGAGACACAGTGCGAATGGGAAGGCGGGCCAATGACGGAGAACAGCGTGCCCCGGGTGCTCTGGAAGCCCGACGAGGAGAGGGCCGCGTCCTCCAACATCGTCGCGTTCGCCCGATGGGCCGAGCGCGAGAAGGGGGTCCGGGCCTTCGGGGACGCCTCCGCCGCGTCCTTCGACTACGACTCCCTGTGGCGCTGGTCGGTCACCGACACCGACGGATTCTGGGAGTCCGTCTGGGAGTACTACGGCGTGCGCTCCGAGACCCCCTACGAGCGGGTCCTGGGCGAGCGGACCATGCCCGGAGCCGAGTGGTTCCCCGGGGCGACCCTCAACTACGCCCGGCACGTCTTCGAGGGCCGCGACGACGACCACGTCGCCATCCGCCACGCCACCGAGCTGCGCGGCCTCGGCGAGTGGACCTGGGGCGACCTGCGCCGACGCACCGCCGCCATCGCCGCCGGACTGCGCGAGCTGGGTGTGGGCCCCGGCGACCGCGTCGTGGCCTACCTGCCCAACCTGCCCGAGACCGTCGCCGCCTTCTACGCCGCGGCCTCCCTGGGCGCGGTGTGGTCCTCCTGCTCCCCGGACTTCGGCGTGCGCAGCGTCATCGACCGCTTCGCCCAGATCGAGCCCAAGGTCCTGCTCGCCGTGGACGGCTACCGCTACGGGGGCAAGGACTTCGACCGCCGCCCCGTCGTGGAGGAGCTGCGCGCGGCCCTGCCCACCGTCGAGCACACCGTTCTGCTCGACTACCTCCACCCCGGCGGATCCCTCGACGGCACCCTGCCCTGGGACCGGCTGGAGGAGTCCGGAGCCGGGGCCGAGCTGGAGTTCGCGTCCGTCCCCTTCGACCACCCCCTGTGGGTGCTCTACTCCTCGGGCACCACCGGTCTGCCCAAGGCCATCGTCCAGGGGCACGGCGGCATCCTCCTCGAACAGCTCAAGAACCTGCACCTGCACCTGGACGCCCGGGAGCACGACCGGGTCTTCTGGTTCACCACCACCGGCTGGATGATGTGGAACTTCCTGGTCAGCGTGCTGCTGACGAAGGCCTCCATCGTCCTGTACGACGGCAGCCCGGCGGCACCCGACCTGGGCGCCCTGTGGGACCTGGCCGCCGACGCCGGGGCCACCGTCTTCGGCACCAGCGCCGGATTCCTCTCCTCCTGCATGAAGGAGGGCGTCCACCCCCGTCAGGGCCGCGACCTGTCCGCGCTCAAGGCCATCGGCTCCACCGGCTCGCCGCTCAGCCCCGAGGCCTTCTCCTGGGTCTACGAGGAGTTCGGCGAGGACCTGTGGCTGTTCTCCACCTCCGGCGGCACCGACGTGTGCAGCTGCCTGGTCGGCGGCACCCCGACCCTGCCCGTCCACGAGGGCGAGATCCAGTCCCGGGCCCTGGGCATGGCCGTGGCCTCCTGGGACCCCGACGGGAGGGAGCTCGTCAACGAGGTCGGCGAACTCGTCGTCACCAGGCCCGCCCCGTCCATGCCCCTGTTCCTGTGGGGCGACGACAGCGGCGAGCGGCTGCGCGACAGCTACTTCTCCGTCTACCCGGGCGTCTGGCGGCACGGTGACTGGATCGCGATCACCGACCGCGGCACCGCGGTCATCTACGGCCGCTCCGACTCCACCATCAACCGCGGCGGCGTGCGCATGGGCACCAGCGAGATCTACCGCGCGGTCCTGGCCCTGGACGAGGTCGTCGACGCCCTGGTCGTGGACGTGCCCCAGGCCGACGGCTCCTCCCGGATCGAGCTGTTCACCGTGCTGCGGGAGGGCGCCGACCTGGAGGGCGACCTGCCCCGGGAGATCGCCCGCCGCATCCGCACCGACTGCTCGCCCCGCCACGTGCCCGACCGCGTCCGCGTCATCGGCGCGGTGCCCCGGACGCTGTCCGGCAAGGTCCTGGAGGTGCCGGTCAAGCGCATCCTCATGGGGGAGCGGCCCGACCGGGTCGCCAGCCGGGACTCGCTGGCCAACCCCGAGGCGCTCGACTTCTTCAGCACCCTGGCCGGAGAGCGGGAGGACGCGGGCTGACCGGGGCGCCGCCGGGCGCGGGTGAGCGACCCCCGCGTCCGGCGGCGCGTGGCCGTCCGCGGCCATGTGCCCCGGCCCGTTGTCGCCGCGCGGGCGACGGCATAGCCTGACGGGCGTGACACAGAACCGGTCTGGCGAGACCTCCGCCGCTCCCGCGGGTCCGGCCTCGGGTCGGGGCCGGATCGACGGCATCGACGCGGCACGCGCCCTCGCGGTGTTCGGGATGTTCGTCGTCCACCTCGGGGTGGATTCCATGGGGCTGCTGTCGCCCGAGGGCTACGCCTGGGACGTGCACGGCGTCGTGCGCGGTAACTCCTCGGCGCTCTTCGCCCTCCTGGCGGGGACCTCCCTGGCCATGATGACCGGGCGCACCGACCCGGTCGGCGGCGACCGCCTGCGCGCGGCCGTCGTGCGCATCCTCACCCGTGCGGCGCTCATCGGCGTGCTGGGGCTGGTGCTGGACCTCGTGGGGGTCCCGGTCGCCATCATCCTGACCTACTACGCGGGCTTCTTCGTGCTGGCCCTGCCCCTGCTCAAACTGCGCTCGGGCGCACTGTGGGCGGTGGCGGGCGTCCTGGCCGTGCTCGGCCCGCCGCTCTCGTTCCTGCTGCGGGACAACGTCTTCCCGCCCTCGCCGCGCACGTCCTCGCTGACCTCGTTCAGCGACTTCTTCCTGACCGGCTACTACCCGGCGATCACCTTCATGGCCTTCGTGACCGCGGGGATGGCGCTGGGGCGGCTGGACCTGGCCGCCACCGCGGTGCGGCTGCGCCTGCTGGCCTCCGGCGCCGCCCTGCTGCTGTTCGGACACCTCGGCTCCTGGGTCCTGCTCAACCCGGTGGGCGGCATGGACCGCCTGGTGGAGGCCAGCGGCCCCGCCCTGACCGGCCTGCCCTCGGGCGAGGTCACCGACGAGGCGACGGCGGCCCTGGTGCGAGCCGCGGTGGTCGAGGAGACGCAGTCGCTCTCGGGGCAGGTGCCCACCGACTCCTGGTGGTGGCTGGCGGTCGGCACGCCCCACACCGGCACCACCTTCGAGATGGCAGAGGCGGTCGGCCAGGGACTCGTGGTGCTGGTGGTGTGCATGTTCCTGTGCGACCGCTTCCGGGTCCTCATGTACCCGCTGACCTCGGTCGGCCGGATGCCGCTGACCGTCTACTCCGGTCACATCCTGGTCCTGGCGATGGTCATCGCCGCCTCCGGCGGGATCGGCTGGCACCAGCCGTGGCTGCTGGAGGGCTTCGTCCTGGGGGCGCTGGTCTTCGCCACCCTGTGGCGGCTGGCGGCGGGCAGGGGACCGGCCGAGCTCCTCCTCGGCGAGGCCGCCAACGGCGTGGCCGCCCTGGTGGAGGAGCGAAGAGCCGCCGCCGACGGGCGCCTTCCCCGCCGTCCTAGCGACGATCCCCCCGCGTGATCCTGGCCGAGGTGCGGTCGCGGTGGGCCAGGGAGTCGGTGGTGGTCCGCGCGTTCTGCCGCATGAGCCTGCGCGCGTCGTCGGCCGCCGACCGCGCGACCGCCGGGCTGGCCACGGGGCGCTGCGCGACCTCGGCGTCCTCGGGAAGGCCGATGTCCATGGGCAGGCCCGCCCGGCTGATCACCCGCAGCTGGGCGTCCTCCTGCGACATGGAGGGCCGGATGTCGCCGTCGGGGGTGCGCCACGCCTTCAGGCGGGCGTGCAGCCAGTCGGTGCCCTGGTAGTCGGGGCCGCTCGGCCACGGCACGCCGTCGGGGCGGTGCCCCAGCGCGTGCAGCGCGTCGGCGACGGTCCACCCGGCGGAGAAGAAGCGCGCGGTCTCGCTGCGCAGCACGCGAAAGTCCACGCGGCGCAGGGACGCCTCCTCACGGCGCAGCGTCTCGCAGGCGTCGTGCACGTCGCGGGGGGTGTGCCGGGTGCGGTGCAGGGGGTCGGCCTCGGGTTTGCGCAGCAGGGAGTCGTCCACCGTCACGATCACCTCGCCACGGCGGTTGTCCCAGACGCTGACCTCCTCGCGCGCCCATCCCTGGGACTCGGCCAGGGCCACCGCCATCCTGCGCAGGTCGACCCGCTCGTCGTCGCTGCTGATCCGGAACTCCGCCATGCCCCCAGCCTAGATGAGTCCTTCCGCCCCAGATGAGCTCTTCCGCGTCAGGGGTTGAGGTGGAGTGGATGGTGGTGGTGCGCCGCAAGGGGGTTGAGCCTTCCAGGTGAGCTCAGCCAGGCGTCGGTAGAGCGTGGGCTGGTGCTGGGGGCAGCGGGGTTGGTGTGGAGCGTCACTGCATCAGAAATTTAAAGGGGTGTGGTCCAGGTCTGCGGTCGCGTTTCGTTCCGGGGGGTTGAGGGGGAACTTCAGCGGTGGCCCGCCCCAGGGGGTTGGACCCTCCGCGAAGCGCAACCACCCACCCCCCTTCGGCTGGCGGGGAACCCGCACGCCCTACGGGTGCCTGGCTGAGGCCGCCTGACAAGGGACACCCCCTGTGACGGAGCGCCGCTGCGCGCTCTACGGGCGCCTGGCTGGGGCCGCGTGAAAGGCCCTAACCCAGTTCCACCGGGCGGACCATCACCAGCTGCGGTCCCCCCGCCGCGTCCACGAAGCGGCGGCCGGTGAAGGCGAACCCGGCGCGACCGTAGACGCGGGCCGCCGCGTGGTTGGCCTCGTCCACGCACAGCACCAGCTCGGCCGCGTCCGGCGCCACCTCTCCCGCCAACCGGTCCAGCAGCGGCGGGGAGCACACGGTTCGCCCCACGCCCCGGCCCTGCCAGGCGGTGGTGACGTAGAAGGCGCGCAGCAGCACCGCCCGCGTCGGGTCGGGTACCAGGTCGCGCGCGTGCACGGCCCGGTCCAGCACGCCGAAACCGGCGCAGGCCGCCCGCGCCCCGGCGGCGTCGGTGACGGTTCCCGAACCGACGACGGCGAAGGGCGTGCGCGCCGGGTCGGCGTCGGCGGCGGGCAGGGTGGTCACCGGCAGCCGCACGTGGCCGCGCTGGCCGGGCGGCAGGCGGTGGCGCAGCACGGTCTCCCGCAGCAGGTCCGCCTCCGGTGTGGCCCGGTCCAGCCGCACCAGGCGCACCGCGATCCGCTCTCCGGCTGACATCACCGCTCCCGTCACCTCAGGGTCCACCCCTCCGGCTCCCGGGTCCGGCGGGGGAGGGGCTTCCGGGGGGAGGATTCGGGCCAGTCTCGCATCCCGCCCACGCCCACAAAGGGAGTGGTCCGGTCTAGACCGCACGTGTCCGCCCGAACGGGGAAGGGACAGCATGGATGTTCTTTTTTGGGGATTTTCCGGGACGGATTGGAGAAAAGGACAGCGAAAACCCACCGCACGCGTTGGAGGCTCCTCCAACCTTGGGCGGCTCGATCCGGACGGATGCTGACGGCGGCTCCGCCCGGCGTTAGGGTGACTGCCTGACGGCCCGGCCCCGGGGGAGACCTCTCCGCGCGCCGCGCCGAAAGACCCGTTTTCGCTGGCCACAGCGGACGGGCAGGCCAGCAACCCGAAGAGCTGTAGGTGCCCGTGCCCCACACCGCATTCGCGCCCGAGGCGGCGACCAACCGCGAACTCCGCGCGTTCCTGCACGGCCTCCCGGGCGTGGACGAGGTCGGCGCGCGAGCCCGCGCCCAGGACCTGTCCACCCGGTCGGTCAAGACCACCGCCAAGGCCCGGGCCATCGACCTGGCCATCACCATGGTGGACCTGACCACCCTGGAGGGCGCCGACACCCCCGGCAAGGTCCGGGCCCTGTGCGCCAAGGCCGCCCACCCCGACCCCACCGACACCACCGTGCCCCGCGTGGGCGCCGTGTGCGTCTACCCCGACATGGTCGCCACCGCCGTCGAGGCGCTGCGCGGCACCGGGGTCGGCGTGGCCTCGGTGGCCACCGCCTTCCCCTCCGGTCGGGCGCCCATGGAGGTCAAGCTCGCCGACACCCGCCGCGCGGTCGCCGACGGCGCCAGCGAGATCGACATGGTCATCGACCGCGGCGCGTTCCTGTCCGGCGACTACCTCAAGGTGTTCGAGGAGATCGCCGCCGTCAAGGAGGCCTGCGGCACCGCCCACCTCAAGGTCATCCTGGAGACCGGCGAGCTGGCCACCTACGACAACGTGCGCCGCGCCTCCCACCTGGCCATCCGGGCCGGGGGCGACTTCGTCAAGACCTCCACCGGCAAGGTGTCCCCGGCCGCCACCCCGCCGGTCACCCTGGTCATGCTGGAGGCGGTCCGCGACCACCACGCCGCCACCGGCAGGCGCGTGGGCGTCAAGCCCGCGGGCGGCATCCGCACCACCAAGGACGCCATCCGCAACCTGGTCCTGGTCAACGAGGTCGCCGGTCCCGAATGGCTGACCCCCGACCTGTTCCGGATCGGCGCCTCCAGCCTCCTCAACGACCTGCTCATGCAGCGCACCAGGCTGTCCACCGGCACCTACCCGGGCCCCGACTACTACACGCTGGACTGAGAGCCGTGATCTTCGAGTACGCGCCCGCACCGGAGTCCCGCTCCGTCGTCACCCTGCGCGAGACCTACGAACTGTTCGTCGACGGCGCCTTCACCCCGGCCGAGGGCGGCGAGTACCTCACCACCCTCAACCCCGCGGACGAGACCGGGCTCGCCCAGGTCGCCGTCGCCGGGCCCGCCGACGTGGACAGGGCCGTCGCCGCCGCCCGCCGTGCCTTCGACACCGTCTGGGGGCCGATGCCTGGCGCCGAGCGCGGCAAGTACCTGTTCCGCATCGCCCGCATCATCCAGGAGCGCTCGCGCGAACTGGCCGTGCTGGAGTCGATGGACAACGGCAAGCCCATCAAGGAGACGCGCGACGTCGACCTGCCGCTGGTCGCCGCGCACTTCTTCTACCACGCGGGGTGGGCCGACAAGCTCGCCCACGCCGGGCTGGGCCCCGACCCGCGCCCGCTGGGCGTGGCCGCCCAGGTCATCCCGTGGAACTTCCCGCTGCTCATGCTCGCGTGGAAGGTCGCCCCGGCGCTGGCCACCGGCAACACCGTCGTGCTCAAGCCAGCCGAGACCACCCCGCTCACCGCGCTGGCCTTCGCCGAGATCTGCCAGGAGGCCGACCTGCCCCCGGGCGTGGTCAACATCCTCACCGGCGCGGGCGAGACCGGCCGCGCCCTCGTGGAGCACCCGGGCACGGACAAGGTGGCCTTCACCGGTTCCACCGGGGTCGGCCGCCAGATCGCCCGCTCGGTCGCGGGCACCGGCAAGCGCCTCACCCTGGAGCTGGGCGGCAAGGGCGCGAACATCGTCTACGACGACGCGGCCCTGGACCAGGCGGTCGAGGGCATCGTCTCGGGCATCTTCTTCAACCAGGGCCACGTGTGCTGCGCCGGTTCGCGGCTGCTGGTCCAGGAGTCGATCGCCGAGGAGCTGCTCCCCCGGCTCAAGGAGCGCGTCTCCAGGCTGCGCCTGGGCGACCCGCTGGACAAGAACACCGACATCGGCGCGATCAACTCCGCCGCGCAGCTGGAGCGCATCCGCGAACTCACCGACACCGGCGAGGCCGAGGGCGTCGAACGCTGGTCGCCCGCCTGCGAGCTGCCCGCGAGCGGCTACTGGTTCGCGCCCACCGTCCTGACCGGCGTCAGCCAGTCCCACCGCGTGGCCCGCGAGGAGATCTTCGGCCCCGTGCTCTCGGTGCTGACCTTCCGCACCCCCGACGAGGCCGTGGCCAAGGCCAACAACACCCCCTACGGCCTCTCCGCCGGGGTGTGGACCGAGAAGGGCTCGCGCATGCTCTGGACCGCCGAGCGCCTGCGCGCCGGGGTGATCTGGTCCAACACGTTCAACAAGTTCGACCCGACCAGCCCCTTCGGCGGCTACAAGGAGTCGGGATACGGCCGCGAGGGCGGGCGGCACGGATTGGAGGCCTACCTTGGCTGAGCGGCGCGAGAACCGGAAGACCGCCAGGAGCGCGGCCAGGGCCGCGGAGGGCACGGCCGACGCCGCCGCGCCCGCCCGGCTGGCGGTCCGCAAGACCTACAAGCTCTACCTGGGCGGGGCCTTCCCCCGCTCGGAATCGGGCAGGAGCTACCCCGTGACCTCCGCCAGCGGCCAGCACCTGGCCAACGCCTCGCTCGCCTCCCGCAAGGACGCCCGCGACGCCGTGGCCGCGGCGCGCAAGGCCTTCGGCGGCTGGTCGGCGCGCACCGCCTACAACCGCGGCCAGATCCTGTACCGGGTCGCGGAGATGCTGGAGGGGCGCCGCGACCAGTTCACCGCCCAGGCCGTGGCCGCGCAGGGGCTCTCCCGCTCCGACGCCGAACGCGTGGTCGACGCCGCCGTGGACCGGTGGGTGTACTACGCGGGCTGGACCGACAAGGTCGCCCAGGTCCTGGGCGGCGCCAACCCCGTCTCGGGGCCCTACCACAACCACTCCGCGCCCGAGCCCACCGGCGTGGTCGCGGTGTTCGCCCCCCAGAGCGCGCCGCTGCTCGGACTGACCTCCGTGGTCGCCCCCGTGATCGCCACCGGCAACACCGCCGTCGTGGTCACCTCCGAGGAAGCGCCACTGGCCGCGGTCGACCTGGCCGAGGTGCTCGCCACCTCCGATCTGCCGGGCGGCGTGGTCAACCTGCTCACCGGACGCGTGCCGGAGCTGGGCCCCCACCTGGCCTCGCACGCCGACGTCAACGCCCTGGACCTCACCGGAGCGGGGGAGCTGGCCGCGGAGTTCGAGAGGGCCGCCGCGGACACCCTCACCCGGGTGCTGCGCCCCGGCCCCGGCTCCGACGGCGGCGAGGACGCCTGGTTCGACCCCGATCCCGGTACCACTCGCCTGAAGCCCTTCCTGGAGACCAAGACGGTCTGGCATCCCGTCGGGATCTAGGTGTACTGACACGAGGGCTCCGACCTGCGCTGATCTTGTACCTATAGCGAGGTTCGACGCCCCGGACACGCTATAAGTACAAGACCACGCCGAGAGTGTCCGCTCTGCGGACCGACACGGCGCAGGCACCAACGAACGGAGAGACCCGCTGTGACTCGCACACCCCAGGCAGCCGCCGAGGAGGCCGCCGCCGAACTGCGCTCGCGCACCGGCGTGGACGCCTACGACGTCGCCCTGGTCATGGGATCGGGGTGGGCCTCCGCGGCCGACCTGCTCGGCGACTCCGGGCAGGAGCTGCCCACCACCGACCTGCCCGGCTTCGTGCCCCCCGCCGTGGAGGGCCACAGCGGCACCGTGCGCAGCATCAGGGCGGGCGACCGCTCCCTGCTCGCCTTCCTGGGCCGCACCCACCTGTACGAGGGCCACGGCACCGACGCCGTCGTACACGGCGTGCGCACCGCCGTGGCGGCCGGGGCCACCACGGTCGTGCTGACCAACGCCGCGGGCGGCATCAACCCCGCCTACGCGGTGGGGTCCCCGGTGCTCATCGCCGACCACCTCAACATGACCGCGCGGTCCCCGCTGACCGGCGCGACCTTCGTCGACCTCACCGAGACCTACACCCCCGCCCTGCGCGAGCTGGCCCGCTCGGTGGACCCCTCCCTGCCCGAGGGTGTGTACGCGGCCATGCCCGGCCCGCACTTCGAGACGCCCGCCGAGATCCGCATGCTCAGCGCCATGGGCGCCGACCTGGTCGGGATGTCCACCGTGCTGGAGGCGATCGCCGCCCGCGCCGCGGGCGCCCGGGTGCTGGGCCTGTCGCTGGTCACCAACGTCGCGGCCGGGCTCACGGGGGCCAACCTCGACCACGAGGACGTGCTGGCCACCGGCCGCGACGCCGCCGGAACCGTCGGCCGTCTGCTCGCCGACATCGTCGCCAAGCTCTGAGGGGAGCCCCCATGACCGACCTCGCCCGGGCCAGGCAGTGGATCGCCCAGGACCCCGACCCCGACACGCGCGCGGAGCTGGCGGGGCTGGTGGAGCGCGCCGACCGGGGCGAGGCCGACGCGCTGGCCGACCTCGACTCCCGCTTCGGGGCCAGCCTGGAGTTCGGCACCGCCGGACTGCGCGGCGCGCTCGGCGCGGGCCCCAACCGGATGAACCGGGTGGTGGTCATGCGGGCCGCGGCGGGGATCGCCGCCTGGCTCGGCGAGGGGCCCGGGCACGTGGTCGTCGGCTACGACGCCCGGCACCGCTCGGCGGACTTCGCGCGCGACAGCGCCGCCGTCCTCACCGGCGCCGGGCACCGCGTGTCCCTCATGCCCGGACCGCTGCCCACCCCCGTCCTGGCCTTCGCCGTCCGCGACCTCGGCGCCGACGCCGGGATCATGGTCACCGCCAGCCACAACCCGCCCCAGGACAACGGCTACAAGGTCTACGCGGGGGCGGCCAAGGCGGGCGGCGACGCCGACGCGGGAACCCAGATCGTCTCCCCGGCCGACGCCGAGATCTCCGCCGCCATCGACGCCGTGGGCCCGGTCGACGCACTGCCCCTGGGCGAGGGGTGGACGGTGCTGGGGGAGGAGGCGGTGGAGCGCTACCTGGACGCGGTCACCGCGCTGGTCCCGGGCAAGGACCGCGACCTGGCCACCACCTACACCGCCATGCACGGCGTGGGCGGCCGGGTGCTGCTGGCGGCGATGGAGCGGGCCGGGTTCCCCCGCCCGTCCGTGGTCGCCGCCCAGTTCGAACCCGACCCCGACTTCCCGACCGTGGACTTTCCCAACCCGGAGGAGCCCGGCGCCATGGACATGGCGCTGGCCACCGGTGCCGCCGACCGCTCCGACCTGGTCATCGCCAACGACCCCGACGCCGACCGGCTCGCGCTCGCGGTCCCCGGGCACGGCCTGCTCACCGGCAACGAGGTGGGCGGGCTGCTGGCCGAGTACGTGCTCGACCACACCAGCGGGTCCGACCGGGTGGTGGCCGCCTCGATCGTCTCCTCCAGCCTGCTCGGCAAGATCGCCCGCGACCGGGGCGTGCACTACGAGGAGACCCTCACCGGATTCAAGTGGCTGGCGCGCGCGGGCGGCTCCGGGCAGCGGCGGGTCTTCGCGTTCGAGGAGGCGCTGGGCTACTGCGTGGGTGCCGACGGCGGCCGTCCGGTCGCGGACAAGGACGGGATCAGCGCGGCCCTGGTGGCCGCGGCGCTCGCCGCCCGCGCCAGACGGGACGGGGTGACCCTGCTCGACCTGCTCGACGACCAGGCGCGCCGGTACGGCCTGCACCTGAGCGACCAGCTGTCGGTGCGGGTGGAGGACCTGTCGGTCATCTCCGCGGCGATGCGGCGGTTGCGCGCCGAACCGCCCGCCGCGTTCGGACCCCTGCGTGTGGTGGGGGTGGACGACTTCGCCGCCGGACACGCGGGTCTGCCGCCGACGGACGCCCTGCGCTTCCGGTTGGAGGGCAGGGGACGTGTGACGCTCAGGCCCTCGGGGACCGAGCCCAAGCTGAAGGCCTACGTCGAGGTGGTGCTGGATGTGGACGGTGACGTGGCGGCCACCCGCGCACTGGGCTCGGACCTGCTCGCCGAGCTGATGGCCTCGGTCACCGTGGTTGTCGGGGGTTGAGGGTTCCTCAGTCGCCGTCGGAGGGTTCCACGACCGGTCGGTGTACGACCTCGTCGATGACGGTGAGCGTCTGGGTGGACGTCACACCGGGAAGCGACTGCAACCGGGTGAGGATCAGGTCGCGGAGCTGGTTGGTGTTGGCGACGCGGACGAGGAGGACGATGTCCGCCGAGCCCACGACGTACCAGCAGTACTCGATCTCCGGGTAGGAGGACAGGATCTCCCGGTTGGCCCGCCAGTCCGGCTGGCTGCCCGAGATGAGGACGAGCGCGGTGACGCCGAGCCCCATCTTGGAGTGGTCGGTCACCACGGAGTAGCCGCGAATGACGCCCTCGTCGGTGAGCCGCTTGATGCGGTTGTAGGCCGTCGCGCGGGACACGTTGGCCAGTGCGGCGATCTCGGTGATCCCGGTCCGCGCGTCCTTGGCGAGCGCGCTCAGGATCGTCTGGTCGGTCGTGTCCGGCCGCCGGCCGTTCCTCCTCTGGTCGCCCATGGCCATGTGCGTGCTCCTCGTGTGCTCTTGTTTCAGGACGAAGCCCCTCGCTGTCGTCATTGACCGGGGCTAACGAGTTACCAGGTAAACGTTGTTTCCGTCTATCGGAATCTCAGTCGGCGAGATGCGCCGCGTTCGGACACCTCCTCCGGCCGCCGCGGGGACGACGCCGGAGGAGGACGGGAGCGGGGACCCTGGCGCGGGGTCCGACGGGCGGGGGGAGCGCGTCGGGAGTCCGACTGTACTCGCGTGTCGACGCTGTCGGTGGATGAGTGGTTTCCCGGACCGGCGGCGCCTACACCGCTCGGACCGGAACACGACAGAACTTCTTGTCGCGGGGCTCCATGGGATCCAAGTGTCGGGAAATCGGGGGGTTTCGTTGACCGTATGACCGGTGCCTCGAACGTATGCGCTCGGCGCCGGGACGCGCATCCGCCGCGGCCGATCGCGGCTGTTCCGTGACCCTAGGCCCTCCCCCCGACAACCCGGTGTGCGCTCCCGGTCGCAGCTCGCGCTCTCCGGGGATCCGGCGGCGTTCGTGAGGTGTATAGGCCCGTGTGTCGTTTTCTCGGGTGGAACGGGGTTCAGGCTGGATATCAGGGGACGATTTGGCGTGTTTCGTTCCCGTACGTATCAACTATCCGTGGATATCTAGCGAAAGTGTCGAGTCTTCCGGAGAATCTGCGTACAGGACAGACACCACCCGGAGCCCGGCCCGCGCCACCGCGCGGGACAGGGCCACGTTGGGAGCCGCTCGACATGCCCGCCCGTCGCCCGCCATCGCCCCAGAGTCCGCTTCGCGGAAGGCGCGGGGCCACCACCCCCAACGGAGGCGCCGTGCGCCCAGTCTCGTCACTCCACGAGCCAGCGGGCCGGGACGCCATCGCCGTGGGCCACCTGCCGCCCGACCTCACCCGTGCGCTCTACCGCCACATGAGGACCGCGCGCGACCTGGACACCGAGGCCATCGCCCTCCAGCGCCAGGGCGTCTTCCCCGCCTACGTGTCCGTGCGCGGGCAGGAGGCCGCCCAGGTCGCCAGCGCCTCGGCCCTGGACCCCGCGCGCGACTTCGTCTTCCCCACCTACCGGGAGATGGCCTCCGCCCTGGCCTACGGGGTGGAGATGGTCGGCTACATGGCCACCCACCGCGCCCTGTGGCACGGCGGCCTCTACGACGTCATGGCCTCGCGGTTCGGCGCCGTCAACGCCGTGGTCGGCGGCCCCGTCCCGCACGCGGTCGGCTGGGCCGTGGGCGAGCGGCTGCGCGGTGACGACGGCGTGGCCCTGGCCTACTTCGGCGACGGCGCCAGCTCCGAGGGCGACGTCCACGAGGCCATGAACTTCGCCGGGGTCTTCGGCGCCCCCGTGGTCTTCTTCTGCCAGAACAACCAGTGGGCGCTGTCGGTGCCCAACCACCGCCAGGTCGCGGGCGGCTCGGTCAGCGCGCGCGCCGAGGGCTACGGCATGCCCGGCGTGCTGGTGGACGGCAACGACGCGGGCGCGGTCCACGAAGCCACCGCCGAGGCCGTCGCCCGCGCCCGCCGCGGCGAGGGGCCCACCCTCATCGAGGCGCTCACCTACCGCGTGGAGCCGCACTCCACCTCCGACGACCCCGGCCGCTACCGCGACGACGCCGAGGCCCAGCGCTGGCGCGAGCGCGACCCCGTCACCCTGCTGCGCCGGGCCCTGCTCGCCGCAGGGCACGCCGACGAGGACGAGCTCGCCCGGGTCGACGCCGAGGCGCGCCGGGAGGCCGAGCGCATCCGCGACGGCGTGGCCGCCGCGCCCGAGCCCGACGGAGCGGAGCTGTTCACCCACGTCTTCCGGGAGACCACCGAGGAGCTGACCCGGCAGCGCCGCACCTGGCAGGAAGAGGTCGAGCTTTGACTTCTCCCCCATCTGAAGCAGGGGGATTCTTCCCTCGCGGGTCGAGCTTTCTGCTTCGTTGCCGGTTGCCGAACCGAACTAACGGTGGAGGACGGAGTGCCGCCCATCGGTCTTACATCAGCTCCACAGACATCACTTCCCGCCAGCCCGGCGGTAGGCCGACCCGGACGTGGTTCTCGTCCGATCCGACGCCCACCAAGCTAGCACTGGCTCCAGCGGCGGTGTGCGGGTTTGACGATTTTGGTGTGTGGCGATCCGACGCAGGGGCCAATCACCGTTTCCTGTCTTGCTCCGCAGGGGTTCGATCCCTTCCCGGCCTGAAGGCCAGGACCTCCTCGAAAGGATTCAGATGACCGAGCTGATCGAACGCGCCGACACCGCCGCCGAAGCCCCCGCGGTCGAGCTGTCCATGCAGCAGGCCATCAACCGCGCCCTGCGCGACCTGCTCGCCGAGGACCCCGACGTGCTGGTCTTCGGCGAGGACGTGGGTGCCCTGGGCGGGGTCTTCCGCGTCACCGACGGCCTCCAGAAGGAGTTCGGGGACACGCGTGTCTTCGACACCCCGCTGGCCGAGTCCGCCATCATGGGCATGGCGGTCGGCCTGGCCATGAACGGCTGGCGGCCCGTACCCGAGCTCCAGTTCGACGGTTTCGCCTACCCCGCGATCGACCAGATCGTCAACCAGGTGGCGCGCATGAACTACCGCACCCGCGGCGCGGCCCCCATGCCGATCACCCTGCGCCTGCCCTCCTTCGGCGGCATCCAGGCGCCCGAGCACCACGGCGAGAGCCTGGAGGCGCTCTTCGCGCACACTCCCGGCCTCAAGGTCGCCGCGCCCTCGGACCCCGCCGACGCCTACAGCCTGCTGCTCCAGTCGGTGCGCTCCGACGACCCCGTCGTCTACATGGAGCCCAAGGCCCGCTACTGGGACCGCAGGCCCGTGCGGCTGCGCGAGCCCAGCGAGCCCATCGGCACCAGCCGCGTCGTGCGCCCCGGCAAGCACGCCACCCTCATCGCCTGGGGCGCCATGGTGCACCGCTGCGTGCAGGTGGCCGAACTGGCCGCCGAGGACGGAGTGGACCTGGAGGTGCTGGACCTGCGCTGGCTCAAGCCCCTGGACGCCGCCGGGATGGCCGCCTCGGTCGCGCGCACCGGGCGGGCCGTGGTCGTGCACGAGGCGCCGCTGACCGCCGGGCTCGGCGCGGAGGTGGCCGCCCTGGTCACCGAGCACTGCTTCCGCGACCTGTCCGCCCCCGTCCAGCGCGTCACCGGGTTCGACGTGCCCTACCCCGCGGGTCCCCTGGAGCCGCAGTACCTGCCGACCATCGACCGCGTCCTGCTCGCGGTGCAACGGACCCTGGAGTACTAGAGCGACCATGGCAGAAGACAACATCACCTTCTCCCTCCCCGACCTGGGCGAGGGACTGGTCGAGGCGACCGTCCTGGAGTGGCAGGTCGCCGTGGGCGAGGAGATCGAGCGCAACGCCCCCCTGGTGGAGGTGGAGACCACCAAGTCCGCGGTGGTCATCCCCTCGCCCCAGGCGGGCCGGATCGTCGAGCTGCACGCCGAGGAGGAGCAGGTGGTCCCGGTCGGCGCGCCCCTGGTGACCTTCGCGGTCCAGACCTCCGGCGACGCGCCGCGGGCGGGCATCGTGGGCCGCGTCCCCGAGGAGCAGGCCCGGCCCGCCCGTCGGGTCCGGCTCAGGCCCCCCACGGACTGACGGCGGCCGACCGCGGGGCCTGCGTTCGGAGGAAGGCACGAACGGCGGCGCCCTCCGGCGCGCCCTATTCGGAGAAAACTCCGACCGGGTCCCCGCGTTTTTCCTTTCCTTTTCGAGAACATGGTGGGTGGTTTCATGTCCGCGAATCTCACCGACGGCGTGACAATGCGTTATGCGGATTTGCGTCCGCGGGGTTCCGGGGACGGGGTTCCCGTAATTCTCCTACACGGTTTCGGCACCGACTTCGGCAGAAATTGGCGGGCCGCCGGGTGGACACAGGCCCTGGAGTCGGCCGGGCTGCGGGTGATCGGGCCGGATCTGCGCGGTCACGGAAACAGTGACAAACCGACCGACAGCGCTTTCTACCTGCCCGAACACTTCGTCGCCGACCTCGTCTCCATGCTCGACGAGTTGGCGGTGGACAAGGTCGACGTGGTCGGTTACTCCATGGGTTCGCGCCTGGCCTGGGAACTGGCGCTGACCGCCCCCGAACGCGTCAGACGGGTGGTTCTCGGCGGTTTCGGGCCGAAAAACGCCTTCGCCGGAACGGACCTGTCCGACCCCGGTTCCGGGGACACGCCCTTCGACCTCGTCTACCGGACGGTGGCCGCCCTGCCCGCCAACGACCCCGCCGCGCTGGCCGCCTGCGCGCGCGGTCAGGCCTCGCGCCCCTTCGAGGCCGAGCCCCCGCTCACCGGGCTTCCGGTGCTGGTGGTCTCGGGCGCCCGGGACGCGCTCGCCGAGGGCGCCGCGGCCCTGGCCGAGCGCTGCGGCGGTACCCACGTGGAGGTCCCCGGGCGCGACCACGCCAACGCCGTCTCGTCGAGGCACTTCCGGCAGGCCGTGCTGGACTTCCTGGCCGACTGACGCCGCCCGGCCCCGCCCCGACGCCCCGCCGCGCCCGGAGTTCCGCCGTCCCGGCGCACCGCTGCCCCGGCGTGGTTGGTCCGGTCTAGACCGGCTGGCCCCGACGTGCCGGTGTGACAACCGGTGAGGGCGGTGAAGCCAAGCGTGGTAATGCCGTGTCGGGGCGGGGAACGGCCCCCGCGCAACACAATCCCGAAACACACCGGACCGCTTCGGGCGCACGCTTGTCGACTTTCGGGTAAGGCCCCGTGTCGCTACGCTCTCGCCTTCATAACAACTCCGCTCGTTGGTTAGATGTACTTTCGGCCACCGGATATCGTCCGGCTTCAGAACTCAGGTCGGTCGCGAGCGAATGCTGGCCGCTGAGAGGGCGTAAGAGGAGTGAGAAGTGAAGCGCAGCAACGCAGTCAGGTTCGCCGCGGTCGCGGCGGCCGGTGTGCTCGCCCTCACCGCGTGTGACAGCGCGGCCGAAGAGGGCGGCGGCGAGGGCGGCGGCGAGGAGTCCGCCTCCGAGCTACAGGTCGGCCTGGCCTACGACGTCGGCGGTCGCGGTGACCGCTCCTTCAACGACTCGGCCTACCGGGGACTGGAGCGGGCGGCCGAGGAGCTCGGCGTCGAGACCAACGACTTCGAGCCCAGCGACGGCGAGGCCGAGTCCGCCAAGGAGGACCGCCTGGCCACCATGGCCGAGGAGGGCTACGACGTCGTCATCGCCGTCGGGTTCGCCTACGACGGCGCCGTGCGCGCGGTCGCGCCGGAGTACCCGGACGTCCACTTCGCCATCGTGGACTCCGAGATCGCCGACATCGACAACGTCACCAGCCTGGTCTTCGCCGAGGAGCAGGCCTCCTTCCTGGCCGGTGCCGCCGCGGCGCTGACCACCGAGGAGGACCACGTCGGCTTCGTCGGCGGCGTCGAGACCCCGCTGATCCACAAGTTCGAGGCCGGTTACGCCGCGGGCGTGGAGCACGTCAACGAGGACATCACCGTCGAGGTCGACTACCTGAGCCAGCCGCCGGACTTCAGCGGCTTCAGCGACCCCGCCAAGGGCCGTGAGACCGCGCAGGCCCAGTACGACCGCGGCGCGGACGTCATCTACCACGCCGCCGGCGCGTCGGGCAACGGCGTCCTGGAGTCGGCCGTGGCCAACGACTTCACCTTCATCGGCGTCGACAGCGACCAGTACGAGAACGCCGCCGAGGACCAGAAGCCGCACGTGCTCACCTCCGCCATCAAGCAGGTGGACGTGGCCGTGTTCGAGCTGATCTCCGCCGCCTCCGAGGGCGGGGTCGAGGGCGGCGTCCAGCGCTTCGAGCTGGCCGACGGCGGTGTGGACTACACGCTCTCCAACGAGGAGGCGATCAGCCCCATCCAGGAGCAGCTGGACGAGATCAAGCAGCAGATCATCGACGGCGAGATCGAGGTCCCGACCGAGCCGTAGACCGTGTTCCCTTGGACCTCCGCTTCGCTTTGGTCCGTGTTCGGGCGCCCAAGGTGCGGGAATCGGGTTGAAGCAGGCACAGCGGTGCCTCCGGTGAGACGGCTCGTTCCTCGCAGTCCCACCTCCGGCACCTCCAGAACCCCGCGGGCGCCCGAAGCAGACTCCGGAGCCCGGTCCAAGAACACACGCCGCCGCGGGCACGGCCCGCGGCCACCGCATCCACGGGCGGTACCGGCCGGGGTCGATCCCCGGCCGGTGCCGCCCCGGCTGCCGTTCCGCGACGGTGGCGCCCGGCAGCGGCCGCGACCCGGCCCTGACGGCCCGCGCCACGCCGCAAGTTCACGAGGAGACAGATGAGCAGCACGCCATCGGGCGAGGGGGCCCTGGCGCCCCCCGCCGTTGAGCTGCGCGGGATCACCAAGCGTTTTCCCGGCGTCGTGGCCAACCACGACATCGACATCACCGTGGCTCCCGGTACCGTGCACGCCATCGTCGGCGAGAACGGTGCGGGCAAGTCCACGCTGATGAAGACCCTGTACGGCATGCACCGGCCCGACGAGGGACACATCCACGTCCAGGGCCGCGAGGTGCGCTTCGGCTCGCCCTCCGACGCCATCCGCAACGGCATCGGCATGGTGCACCAGCACTTCATGCTCGCCGACAACCTCACCGTGCTGGAGAACGTGGTCCTGGGCGCCGAGCGCCGCCACGGCATCGGCAACCGCGCCCGCGCGCGCATCCGGGAGCTGTCCGCCCAGTACGGCCTCGGGGTCGACCCCGACCGCCTCATGGAGGAACTGGGCGTGGGCGACCGCCAGCGCGTGGAGATCCTCAAGGTCCTCTACCGCGGCGCGCGGACCATCATCCTCGACGAGCCCACCGCCGTCCTGGTCCCGCAGGAGGTCGACGAGCTCTTCGACAACCTGCGCGAGCTCAAGCGCGAGGGCCTCACCGTCATCTTCATCTCCCACAAGCTGGACGAGGTGCTCTCGGTCGCCGACGAGATCACCGTGATCCGCCGCGGCACCACCGTGGCCACCGCGGACCCGGGCACCACCACCGCCCAGGACCTGGCCACGCTCATGGTCGGCGGCGAACTTCCCGTGCCCGAGCTGCGCGAGTCCACCGTCACCGACCACGTCGTGCTGTCCCTGGACGGGGTCACCGTGCACTCCGCCGACGGCCGCGCCGTCGTGGACGGGGTGGCCGTGGACATCCGCCGGGGCGAGATCGTCGGCATCGCCGGTGTGGAGGGCAACGGCCAGTCCGAGCTGATCGAGGCCATCATGGGCATGCGTCCGCTGGCCGCCGGGCGCATCCGCCTGGAGGAGCAGGACATCACCGGCTGGTCCACCCTCAAGATCCGCGAGGCGGGCGTCGGCTACATCCCCGAGGACCGCCACCGGCACGGCGTGCTGCTGGAGTCCCCCCTGTGGGAGAACCGCATCCTCGGCCATCAGACCAAGGAACCCAGCGTCCGCGGCCCCTGGATCAACCGGACCGGCGCGCGCGCCGACTCCGAGCGCATCGTCGCCGAGTACGACGTGCGCACCCCGGGCATCGACGTCATCGCCGACGCCCTGTCCGGCGGCAACCAGCAGAAGTTCATCATCGGCCGGGAGATGAGCGGCTCCCCGCGCTTCCTGGTCGCCGCCCACCCCACCCGGGGCGTGGACGTGGGCGCCCAGGCGGCCATCTGGGAGCAGCTGCGCGACGCCCGGGCCGCGGGCCTGGCCGTGCTGCTGGTCTCCGCCGACCTGGACGAGCTGATCGGCATGTCCGACACCCTCCACGTCATCCTGCGCGGCCGACTGGTCGCGCAGGCCGACCCGACCACCGTCACACCCGAACAGCTGGGCTCGGCCATGACCGGCGCCGGACTGCACCGGGCCGACCAGAGCACGGAAGGCGACAGCGGTGCCGACCGACACGGAAGCGAGGGCGGCGCATGAGTAAGCTCCCCCGTCCCGCGAGGACCCTGCCCGCACCCGCGGCGCTGGGCGTCGCGACCGCCCTGGGCGTGGTGCTGACCGTCGCCCTGGACACAGCGCTGCTGTGGTGGGCCGCGCTGGTCATCGGCGTCGGCGTGGCCTTCGTCTTCGTGGCCTGGTCCGGGCCCATGGTGCCGCGCGAGCGCCGGGCGGGCGCCGACGGCGCCCGCGAGGAGGGCACGGCCCTGCACAACACGCTGGTGGTGCCCACCGCCGTCGTGCTGTCGCTGGCCGCCGGTCTGCTGACCGCGTGGTTCCTGGACCTGTCCCTGATCGAGCCGGTGGCCGCCGCGCTGGGCGCGCTGGTCGGCTCCGCCACGGCCTTCCTGCTGTTCCACCGGCTGTCGGCCATGCTGGCGCTGTCCTTCGCCGCGGTCCTGGCCGCCGGGGTCATCGCGACCGCGGTCACCGCGGCCGTGCTGTTCTTCAGCGGCATCCCGCCGCTGGCCACGTTCGAGCGGATGCTGGAGTACGGCACCCGGCCCGACAGCCTGGTGCGCGTCATCAACGACGGCACCACGTACTACCTGGCCGCCGTCGCGGTGGCGATCGGCTTCAAGATGAAGCTGTTCAACATCGGCGTGGACGGCCAGTACCGGCTCGCCGCGCTGATGTCGGCCGCCGTGGGCGGCTATCTCGTGCTGCCGCCGGTGCTCAGCCAGATCGTCATCGTCATCACGGCCGTGGCCGTGGGCGGCGTGTGGGCGGGCATCGCCGGGTACCTCAAGGTGACCCGCGGCGTGTCCGAGGTGATCTCCACGATCATGCTCAACTCCATCGCCACGGGCATCACCGCCTACCTGCTCAGCACCGACCGCCTCGCGGTGGAGATCAGCACCAACAACATCGGCACCCCGCCGATGCCCGAGTCCTCCTGGGTGCCCGGCATCCCGGCGGGCTTCCTCGGCTCGGACGAGCGGATCTTCGGGTTCGTGTTCCTGGCCGTGGCCGTCGGCATCGGCTACTGGGTGATGCTCAACCGCACCCGTTTCGGCTTCGAGCTGCGGGCCACCGGCCAGTCGCAGACGGCGGCCGAGGCCAGCGGCGTGAACGTCAAGAAGATGGTGTTCCTGTCCATGCTCTTCTCGGGCATGGTCGCCGGTCTGGTGGGCCTGCCCCAGCTGCTGGGCAGCTCGCACCACTACGCCCTGGACTTTCCGACCGGCATCGGCTTCATCGGCATCGCCATCGCCCTGCTGGGCCGCAACCACCCCGTGGGCATCGTCTTCGCCGCCCTGTTCTGGGCCTTCCTGAACCAGGCGTCGGGCATCCTGCCCTTCGACGGCATCCCGCAGGAGATCGCGGTCATCTCGCAGGCCACCATCGTCCTCACCGTGGTCGTGGTCTACGAGGTCGTGCACCGCTGGGGCCGCCGCTACCAGCAGCAGCAGATCGGCAGGCAGCTCGGCACCACCGCCGGGCCGAACACACAGGAGAAGGTGAAGGTGTCCGCGGACGAGGCGTACCCGGCCCCCGCGGACGGGTCCACCGCCGAGGGCACCGCACCCGAATCCGAGGACAGGCGCGGAGGGGAGGCCAAGTGAGCCAGGAGATCAACGTGATGGAGCCGGTGGCCAAGCCCGCCGCCCGGCCCCGGGGGTGGGCGCGCTGGCGCTTCCTCACCCTGTTCGGCGCGGTGCTGGTGTCCCTGGCGGGGCTGCGGGTCATCACCGGGCACGACATGCTCACCGACGCGGGCACCATCAGCACCACCATCACCTTCGCGGTGCCCATCGGGCTGGCCGCGCTGGGCGGTCTGTGGGCCGAACGCGCGGGCATCATCAACATCGGCCTCGAAGGCATGATGATCCTGGGCACCTGGTTCGGCGCCTACTTCGCCTGGTCCACGGGCAACCCGTGGATCGGGCTGCTGGCGGGCGTGCTCGCCGGTATGGCGGGCGGGCTCCTGCACGCCGTGGCCACGGTGACCTTCGCGGTGGACCACATCGTCTCCGGCGTGGCGATCAACATCCTCATGCTCGGCGCGATGCGCTACCTGTCGATCCTGGTCTACTCCGACGTGCCCGGCGCGGGCGCGGCCCAGTCGCCCCCGGCGCCCTCGTTCCCCGTGTGGGACCTGCCCTTCGTGGCGCAGGTGCTCGGGCCGGTCGCCGACAGCGGGGTCTTCCTGGTCGCCGACCTGGCCTCGCTGGTGGTCGGCGCGACCACGAGCATGCCCGCGCTGACGGTCGTGGCGATCCTGATGATCCCGCTGACCTACCTGGTGCTGTGGCGGACCACGTTCGGCCTGCGGCTGCGCTCGGTGGGCGAGAACCCCGACGCCGCCGAGTCCCTGGGCGTGCCGGTGTACAGCCTCAAGTACGTCGCGGTGATCGTCTCCGGCGGCCTGGCGGGCATGGGCGGCGTGTTCCTGTCCGTCGTCGCCTCGCAGATCTACCAGGAGGGCCAGACGGGCGGGCGCGGCTACATCGGCCTGGCCGCGATGATCTTCGGCAACTGGCGTCCGGGCGGCCTGGCCATGGGCGCGGGCCTGTTCGGCTACACCGACGCCCTCCAGGTGCGCGGCGGCGGCGAGGCGGTCCACGCCCTATTGCTGCTCCTGGCCGTGGCGCTGCTGGGCGTGGCCCTGTGGCAGGTGCGCCGGGACCGCAAGGGCCTGGCCGCCTTCGGCGCGCTCGTGGCGGTGCTGCTGTTCGCGTGGTACTTCTCCACCGACTCGCTGCCGCGCGAGCTGGCCACCTACAGCCCGCACATCGCCACCCTGCTGGTGCTCTCACTGGCCTCGCAGCGGCTCCGGCCACCGGCCGGGGTCGGCAAGCAGTGGAGGGCGAGCCGGTCATGACGAACGCACCCCTGGACCCGGCGAGCGTGGACTGGGAGGCCCTGCGGGCCGCCGCCCGCGAGGCCATGGGCCGCGCCTACGCGCCCTACTCCCGCTACCCGGTGGGCGCGGCGGCTCTGGTCGACGACGGCCGCACCGTCAGCGGCTGCAACGTGGAGAACGCCTCCTACGGGCTCGGCCTGTGCGCCGAGTGCGGACTGGTCAGCGCCCTGCACGCCTCCGGCGGGGGCCGTCTGACGGCGTTCAGCTGCGTGGACGGGCGGGGCGAGCTGCTCATGCCGTGCGGTCGCTGCCGCCAGCTGTTGTTCGAACACGGCGGGCCGCAGCTGCTCGTGGACACCCCCGAGGGAGTCTGGACCATGGACCGGGTGCTGCCGCAGGCCTTCGGGCCGCACAGCCTCACGTGACCGTGCTCTCCCACTAGTCCCGCCTCCCCGGACGCCGCCCGCGCGGCGGTGTCCGGGGAGGCCCTTTTTGTTCCGCCAGTCGAGAGGAGATGACATGGACGTCATCGAGATCATCCGAGCCAAGCGCGACGGGGGAGAGCTGACCCCCGGCCAGATCGACTGGGTGATCGACGCCTACACCCGCGGCGAGGTGGCCGAGGAGCAGATGTCGGCGCTGGCCATGGCGATCTTCCTGCGCGGGATGAACCGGGCCGAGGTGAGCCGCTGGACCGAGGCGATGCTGGCCTCGGGGGAGCGCCTGGACTTCTCCGACCTGGCGCGGCCCACCACCGACAAGCACTCCACGGGCGGAGTGGGCGACAAGATCACCCTGCCGCTCACGCCCACCGTCGCGGCCTGCGGGGCGGCCGTGCCGCAGCTGTCGGGGCGCGGGCTCGGGCACACCGGCGGCACCCTGGACAAGCTGGAGTCCATCCCCGGCTGGCGGGCCTCGCTGTCCACCGACGAGATGCGGCGGGTGCTGGACGAGACCGGCGGCGTGATCTGCGCGGCCGGGTCCGGACTGGCCCCGGCCGACCGCAAGCTCTACGCGCTGCGCGACGTGACCGGCACCGTCGAGTCGATCCCGCTGATCGCCGCGTCCATCATGAGCAAGAAGCTCGCCGAGGGCACCGGCGCGCTGGTCCTGGACGTCAAGGTGGGGTCGGGGGCGTTCATGAAGGACGCGGACTCCGCGCGCGAGCTGGCCCGCACGATGGTCGACATCGGAGGCGACCACGGCGTGCGCACGGTCGCGCTGCTCACCGACATGGCGGTTCCGCTGGGCAGGCAGGTGGGCAACGCCCTGGAGGTGGCCGAGTCCGTGGAGGTGCTGTCGGGCGGCGGGCCCGCGGACGTGGTGGAGCTGACCGTGGCCCTGGCCCGGGAGATGCTGGCCGCGGCCGGGCTCGTCCCCGGCGAGGGCGGGGTCAAGGACCCGGCCGAGGCACTGCGGGACGGCAGCGCGCTGGAGTCGTGGAAGCGGCTCGTGCGGGCGCAGGGCGGGGACCCGGACGCGCCGCTGCCGGTGGCCGCCGAGCGCCGGGTGGTGCTCGCTCCGGCCTCGGGGACGGTGACCCGGCTGGACGCCTACCAGGTGGGGCTGGCCGCGTGGCGGCTGGGCGCGGGCCGGGCGCGTAAGGAGGACGCGGTGTCGTTCGGGGCGGGGGTGACCCTGCACGCCAAGCCGGGGGAGGGCGTCGTGGCGGGGGAGCCGCTGTTCACCCTGCACGCGGACGAGGCGGAGCGGTTCGAGCGGGCGGCCGAGGCGCTGGAGGGAGCCTTCGACATCGACCCGGAGGGCGGGGAGGGGTACGAGGCCCGGCCGCTGGTGATCGACCGGATCGCCTGAGCCTGGGGCCTGGCGTTCATGGCCGTGGGGCGGTCACTGGGAAGCCGGTGGCCGCCCCACGGGGCGTTGTCGGAGCGGGGGAGGGATGCGGGAAGGCGGGGAGGCGGCGGTCAGCGTGCGGCGCTGCGCAGGAGCGCGGACCACTCGGGGGAGGGAAAGGAGAGGTAGCCGAGGTCGCGCTGGGTGGAGTCGCGGACCGCGAACCGCTGGGGTTCGTTGAGGAAGGGGCCCGCCTCGACACACTGGCCGCCGCCATTGACGCTGTAGCTACTGATGTGCCAGCCGATCTCGACACAGTTGCCGCCGCTGTTCATGCTGTAGCTGCTGGTGCGCCAGCCTGTGACGGCCGACGTGTCCCGGTTCATTACTGCTTCCTCTCCAAGGCCGCGATGAACGCAGCTGAGTCCTCTGGAGTCAGGCTCATCTCCTGCAACCGATCGTATACGTCGACCAGCTTGTCCACCTCGCCGCGTTCCAGGTAAATCCCACCACCTGGGCTTTCAATGTGTGCCACTGTAGAGAAGGGGTCGCCGAGGTCAAGCAGGGTGAAGGCTCCCTCAGGGCTGGGATGCGCACCCTTGTTGAAGGGCAGGACACGAATGACCACCTTGCCCGAATCGACCATCTCACGTAGATGGCGCATTTGCTCCAGCATGACCTCTTGGCCCCCGACCGGGCGACGCAGCGCCGCCTCATCAAACAACACTTCATGTCCCTGGATATCTTCTTCATCCAGGATTTTCTGGCGGCCCATACGCAACTCAACCCAGCGGCTGACCTGCTCAGCTCCAGCTCGGCCATCGACAGCATCGATCAGAGCATGCGCATACGCACGAGTCTGTAGCAGTCCAGGCACGACCAAAGTAGTGAACGCACGGATCGCTTGGGCGCGAGTCTCCAGCCATACGAAGTCGATGGTGGATCCCCAGACATCGTCTTCTGCGTACTTGTCCCACCAACCGGTCTGCCAGACCTCGCCGCAGAGGTTGAGCATGGTCTCACGCTGGAACTTGTCGTCCACTCCGTACAGGTCCAGGAGTGCGAGCAGGTCGCCTCTCCGGACAGGGAAGGTCCCCAGCTCGAACCTGCTCACCGAGGACAGGTCCTTCTGGAGGTACTCGGCAGCTTCTTTGAGCGTGAGGTTGTTCTGGTCACGCAACTGCCTGAGCATCCGTCCCAACCACTGTGCCCGTAGGGTTACACGGCGTTCTCTCTTCGGTGGCATCCGAACCTCCTCAACAATCTGATGCGAATTCGCATCAGCACTTGCATGGTTCTAGCCTACATGCTTACCTGGCTATAGGTGATGGGTTCGTCACCTACAGAAACGGATGTTTCTGGACATAAGGCAGCCGCCCGGGGCGGGGGTTATGAGTTGGTCCCTCTGTACCCACCCCGGGCGGCCTGGCAGGAGGGAACGCCGGTGAACGACGTCCGCATCCCAACCCCCATTGTTCCGCAGGAGTGGGACAAGATCGACACCTCCATTGACACCGAACAGCCGCACGTCCTGTCCGAGGAGCAGTTCGGGCGGTACTGCGTGACCGTCCGCGACCTCCTCAGGGCGACCGGCCTGGAGGTGCAGGACTACGACCGGAGGATTCCCGACTTCCTCGTCATCTCCGACGACGAGGTCACGATGCAGGTCACGCTCAGCTCCGACCGGTGCGCCTCGGTCGAACTCACCCTCGCCGAGGGCCTGCTGCGCCCGCCGGGCACCGTGGGTGTGGCGACCAGCGTGATGCGCCTGTTCGAGCTGGGCCGGAAGTTCCGCGACGCCGACACCGAAACCTACTGACCCGCGATCTCCGGCGCGGCTCGGGGGGCTCGCGGTGGAGGACGGTCTCTTTCCGTCCTCCACCCCGTGCTGTCGTCGGGTTCAGGAAGGACCGGGATCGAAGATCTCGTGTCCGCCGACCCTCCGCCAGACGACATGGACCACTCCCGGTTTGACCTCTTCCCCGTACTGCCAGGTGGCACGACCGTCGGGGGCCCAGGTCATCTCGTATATGGTCACGCCGCCGGGAGCGGTGCATCCCTGGACGCGCTTGACACGCAAACTCGGACGGAACTCCTGGGCGTCGACATCGGGAACGAAGGCGTCCAGGACCACCTTCTGGAACCTGTGCCGTTCAGCCGGAGTGAGACGTTTCAGATCACGCAGGAAGCGGGGGAGCCGCTGGAAGGTCGGCACGCTCAACGCTCGCCCTCTATGTCGGCGAACATGTCCTCCGGGTTCATGAAGGTCTCGCCCTCACCCGCACGGACCTGCTCGTTGGCCTCGCGTTCTCCCTGCTGCCATTCCTCCGTCCAGAACCAGCGCTGGTCCGAGGGGATGATGGTCAGCCCACGCAGGACGACCTCACCTTCCGGAGTCACGGAGAACTCGATCTCGTCGCCCTCCTGGACGTGCAGAGCCCGGGTGATCTCCGACGGCAGTGTGACCTGGTTCTTCCGTCGCAGGGTGGCGCGACGTCGGCGCTCTCTGGTGCTCATGGAACGGCTCCTCTATATGAAGGCGACACTCCATGTTCTGACGAAAAGAGGGAAAGTGCAACTGTAGGACTTTTGGAGTTTGGCCGTTGCTGCTCCTGTCCGTGGGGGTGACCGCCGGTCCAGCCACCTTCCAGCGCATCTGGCTCAGTGCCCAAGGCCTCCCCCGGGCCTGTCCATGCGAAGGCACTCGGTCTCGAAAGCTTCGAAGAGGCCATCAAACCCGTCCTGTGTCATGCGGATCCTCCCCCGGCCCAGGCACGGATCTGGTCCCGTGCGGGCTCACCGAACAGCGCGTGCTCCTCGTACATGGTGAACAGCTCCCGGTAGGCTGCCACGTCCTGGAAGTCCCGGAAGGCCAGGCGGCCGGTGAAGATCTCCACGGTCGCGAGCCGGTCGTCGTACACGGTGAAGGTGTTCATCGGTCCTCGCGGAAGCACGGTCCCGAAGGGGAGCACCCCCAGTCGCACACTTCCCAGCAGTGACACTTCTGCCAGGTGTTCCATCTGCTCCGCCATTCCCTCGGGTGGCAGGACCGCCCACCGGATCGCCTGCTCGGTGAGCAGGAAGGTGAACGAACGCGACGGGTCGCGCAGGATCTCCTGCCGGGCGATCTTCTTGGCCACCGTGGACGACACGTCGCCCGGCGCGTGGGTCAGGCTCGCCCGGATGTAGTCGGGGGTCGCCAGCAGCCCGGTGACCATCGTCGGGAGGAAGTAGCGGGCCTCAGCGGCGGAGGTCTCCAAGCCCGCCAGCTCTTCTTGCTGCGATTCCAGACCCTTACGCCACAGGGATCGGGTCTGTAACCACTCGGTGTTCGCTTTCCTCGCTAAGGCAAAGACCTCGTGAGACTGTTCTGCCGTCATGCCCAGTGCAGTCAGCATACGGTCCAGGTCGATCAGGGTGGGGGTGAGCCGACCGTTCTCGATCTTGCTGATTTTGCTCTGTGACATGGCGCAACGCCGGGCTAGCCGCTCACCGGAGAGACCGGCCGCCCGGCGCAGTTCCCGAAGTTCCTCGCCGAGGTTCCTCCGGGCCGCCGTGAGTTCGTCAGGTTCTAAGCGCCTTTCCTGAAGTT